>JBFWWA010000114.1:0-10273 GCA_050246455.1 Planctomycetaceae bacterium | reverse complement strand
GAGATCCGCACCGACCCGACCGTCGAACAAGCCATCTACAGTCTGATAGAGGATCCGCACACTTCCCAGGAGCGCGGCAATGAGCGCAAGTCGGAATCCGAAGGGTTCTCGCCAGGCAAGCCATTCCGGCTTTCCGATCACACCCAGAACAACGTCGGCCAGGAACAGAGATCCGACGACGGCAGTCAGCAGATAGATCGGCGCGGATTTGTAATGAAAGTTCTTCTCGCCGTCGGCAGCGAGTTCGCCCGGCGCCGTTTCCTGCAGCAGTTCACGCGCGGAATCTGGAATGTAGTGCATCGCCGGACGCGCAGGGGAGTCGGAGCGTTCGGATTCGGAAAAACCCGACGAACCGACGTTCGAAGATCGGACCATGAAACCCGGTCGTTCATCGTATCCGACCGGCGGGGCAGTGGCCAGATGCCGGTAGCGCGGGATGCTCTGCCCTGACGCGATCAAACCCGCGGAATCTGCGGAATTTCAGCGATTATTGTCCGAATTTCCAGAGGTGCTGATCGCTGCGAACATACAGATTTCCGCCGGCGATCGCGGGGGTGCACATCACCCGTTCTTTTAATCCGAGTTCGCTCAGCACCTTTCCGTTCTTCTCTCCGAGTTCGACGACGAACGCAACGCCTTCCTCATTGAACGCGTACAACTTGCCGGCTGCGGCGATGGGAGAGCCGCTGAATTTCCCTTTGAGGCGAAGCCGCCACGCAACTTCTCCGTCGTTCACGCCGGCTGCCACCAGCACGCCTGCGTTGTTCAACGTGAAGACGCGACCATCGAACGCGAGAGGACTGGCCGTCCCGGGAGAAAGTTGACCCTTCCGCCATTGAATCTCGGGCGCGCCGGCTGACGACGTCGGCTTGAGCGCGGTCACACCGTGCGACGGGACAAAGATGACGTTCTGGAAGAGGGTGCTCGACGGAATCGTTGATGCTCCGTCGCTGTACGTCCAGGCAACTTCTCCCGTGGCCGAACGAACAGCGGCGATTCCTTTCGACGATTGCAGCAGGACGAGGTCCTTTCCATTGTCGGCACCCCGCAGAACGATCGGAGAGGTCCAGTTCGATTGACGGGGACGCTCGATCTTCCAGCGCGCAATCCCGGTTCCGGCATCGAGCCCCTCCGTAAACGCTTCGGCGTCACTTTCGACCTGCATGATGACGACGCCGTCGGCCACGATCGGCGACGATGACATTCCCAGGCTGTTACTCGCATTCGGGTTGTCGTACGTCAGCCCGCGATACCAGAGCAGGTTCCCTTCGAGATCCAGGCAGGCGACGTCGTTGCTCGAATAGGAGGCGAAGATTCGCTTTCCATCGCTTGCAGGAGTCGGTGTGGCAACCGCCATTGCGGAATGGCACATCGTGCTGCCGGTCGCCCAGAATTGCCGTTCCCAGACTTTGTTTCCGGTCGTCACGTCGAAACAGAGGACATGCAGCCGCTCTTCAGGTACTCCACTGCTCGACGTGAGAAAGACCTGATTGCCGACGATGATCGGCCCGGAAAGCCCCTTTCCCGGAAGCGGCGCCTTCCAGGCCTCTTTCTCGAGTTTGGTCGGAGCATCCGCTTCGGCCGAGACACCGCTCCCGTCGTTACCGCGGAATTGCAGCCAGTCGGCGCCACAAAGCGGCGAACAGGACGCGATGATTGCGAGCAGACTCGAAAGCATTCGATTCACGACGCGAACTCCTTGTCAGTGGCCATCAGCGTTCGACGCTCGTCTTCGCGGGCACGTTGGCGGACGTGCGATCCTTGTTGGTATCGGACGACAAAACCGAGACTCCTGACGGATCGCAGACCCGCAACTGGACTTTGTAGTCCTGCGCCCAGTCTTCCTTCTGCTCGTTCTGGCAGATCTTGAGCAGCAGGACGTTCCTGCCGGGCTTCAATTCGGTTTGCACTTTGTACTGATCGAGCCCGGAGCCTCGATGGTATTCCTCCCGCGCAAATGCCAGCTTGCCGTTGACCCACAATTTCCACGCGTTCGGCGTTCCCAGCCGGATTTGAACCTTCTTATGAACCGGCGTCGAGAACTCGGTCGTCATGTAGATCGCGGCGCCTTTATGCGGGCCGACACTCTTCGCGATATCGATCATTCCGTAGTCGTCATTCGTACCGAGCGGCTTCCACTCGACTTCGCCGAGCTGCCCCTTGTACTTGGCAGTGAGATCAACTCCCTCTTCCGGTGGATAGGATGAGTTGAATCCCATCCCCTCATGGTTGTCGAAGGGCCCCAGCACGAACCATTGTGTCAGGAAACCGAAGTGCGCTTTCAGGTCGACGTCCTGCCCGAGCTTCTTCAGCGGCTCGACAATCGCGGCGACCTGATCTTTATCCGTCGCTCCGCGGAGCGCTTCACGATAGATCTGGACGATTTCATCGCGCTGTTTCTCGGCATCGAGCGATTTCGCTTTCTCGATGAGGCGCGAAACGGCGTCTCGACGAAACTCCGGGCTCGGGTCGTTGAGCATTCCGGGAACCAGTCGGTCCGACAGGCCCGTATCGACCTTCGACAGCCATTCATAAGCGACGCGTCTAGCTCGCGGATCCTGCGCTGTGTCCTTGATGAAGGCTTCCAGTTGTGACGCGGGAAGTCCCGCGTTCTTCTGGATCTCCCGGTCGGCGATCACCTCGAAAGCCCCGCGCAGCCAATTGACAGCAAGCGGATTGGCCCCATCGAAAGCCTTCAAGAGAGGCACCAGCACCGCTCCGTCATTTTTCGACAGTTCCTGCACGGCCTGCTGCGCTTCGATGTTCCCTTTTCCCTGCCTCTCGACCGCCTTGATCGTCTTGAGCAGATCTTCCAGGTCGGCAGCGAGGCCGATTTCGCTGCCCGAAATTATCAGCAATCCGAAGGCGAATCTTAAAAGTCCGCTGCGCATCGTTTTGGCACCTTTACCGTCGTCGAAGCATGGAACGTTGCACGAACGCTCGAAATTGTATCGACCAACGCATACTTGCGAAAAGCATGCCATGTGAAGGGTAGCAGGGCGTTCGCCCGGGGTCTAACATGGCATCGGGTGCGCCGGGAAGTGAAGTCTCCCATCGGCCGCCGCGCGAATCACCGGTTCTCGGGCATTGTCCGCATTGCGGAGCAAGATCGGCAACATGGCAGAATGTGGAAAGGTCTTTCTGGTCGGCGCAGGTCCTGGCGATCCAGGCCTGCTCACGTTGAAAGGCCAGCGATGTTTGCAGCAGGCGGACTTCGTCCTCTATGACGGACTGGTCAATCCGATCATCCTGCGCCACAGCGCCGCCCACGCCGAACGAACCTGCCGTTCACCTTCGCCCGAAGGCCGCGATCTGAACCAGGATGAGATCAACCGTCGAATGATCGACGCCGCTCGCGCCGGCAAGACCGTTGTGCGGCTCAAGGGAGGCGATCCCTTCATCTTTGGTCGAGGAAGCGAAGAAGCGGCCGCACTCGCGGAAGCGGGAATCGAGTTCGAAGTGGTGCCGGGCGTCACGGCAGCCGTGGCGGCCGGTGAGTACGCAGGAATCTCGCTGACGCATCGTGAATTCGCTTCCAGCGTCGCGTTCATTACAGGCCACGAGAATCCGGCGAAAACGGAAGCGTCTCTCGATTACCGGACACTCGCGGAGTTTCCGGGAACACTCGTGTTCTACATGGGGCTTCATCGCTTGCCGGAGATCGCTGCAGCCCTGATCGATTCCGGCAAACCGGCCGATACTCCCGCCTGTGTTGTGAGTCGCGCGACGCTGCCGACGCAGCAAATCGTCTCCGGAACCCTCGTTGAACTTCCCGGCGCCGTAAGCCGCGCGGGTATCCGGGCTCCGTCGGTCATCATCGTTGGCGAATGCGTTCGCATCCGTGAACAGGCGGCGTGGTTCGAGAAGCGGCCGCTGATTGGCCAGAAGATTGGGATCACACGCGCAGTCCAACAGGCAGACGATGCGATATCACTCGCGATCGATCTGGGGGCGGAACCGGTGCTCATTCCAACGATACGAATCAGCCCACCGGGCGACTGGTCGGAAATCGATTCGGAAATCGAAAAGATCTCCGAGTACGACTGGCTCGTCTTCACGAGTTCCAACGGAGTGCAGTCGCTCCTCGGCCGTCTCTGGGAAACTGGAGCAGACGTTCGCCGGCTGGGACGTGTCCGTATCGCAGCCATCGGGCCGGCGACCGCTGACGCACTGGCGAGATACCATCTTCGCGCGGATCTGGTTCCGGCTTCGTACCGTGCCGAATCGCTCGCCAGCGAGCTGATTTCCCAAGCTCTTGGCCAAAAGATGCTCTGGGCACGAGCAAGCCGCGGGCGCGATGTGCTACCCGATATGCTGCGGGCGGCAGGCTCCTCGATTCGCGAACTTGTCGTCTATCGGAATGAAGACGTGGATGGGTTCGCGCCGGAACAACTCGCACGGATTGAGCGAGGCGAGCTGGACTGGATTGTGCTCAGCAGTCCATCGATTGCACGCAATCTCAAGCGTCTGCTGAGTCCCGCTGCGGAGGCACGTCTCGGCAGTCCCACGCTACTCGCGAGCATCAGCCCCGTCACGACGCAAGCAGCGGAAGAGGTCGGACTTCCCATATCGGCTGAGGCCACCGACTACACCTGGCCCGGCATTTTCCGAGCAATTGTCGCGTTCCGTGAGAGACTCAAATCGATTCCTCCATCCCATTGAGGAACCCCCACGATGGCGAAGCGTTTTGTTTTTATCAGGATTGCGACACTCATTGCTGCCTGCTTCCTCATGGCATCGTCAGAGGCCCGCGCGGTCGAGCCGAAGGATCCGAACTGGACTCTGGTCGCCGAGAATGCAGCCTGGTCCCCACGCGATTCCTGCGGCGAATGCGTATTGAACGGCCGAATGTACCTCATTGGCGGCTGGCTCAATTCGTTCGAAGATGGTCCGCGCGACGTCTGGAGCTCTGCCGACGGCAAAGACTGGAAGCTCGAGACGAATGCTGCCCCCTGGAAGCATGCGGACCTCTCGACCACGCTCGTCTTTAATAAAAGAATGTGGTTGATGGGAGGCTGGCATGGAGGGCGACTTCCCCACGCGTCCGCGAGCAACGAAGTCTGGTCATCGTCCGATGGCGCGAATTGGAAACAGGAAACCGCCAAAGCGGGTTGGTCGCCGCGACTGGGAGCGGCGGGTGTCGTTTTCAAGAACAGGATGTGGATCTTCGGCGGACTCGCGAAGTACTACTTCGGCGACGACAAGGATCTTCACAACGACGTCTGGAGTTCCGCTGATGGAGTCCAATGGGAGCGGGCGACTCCCGCCGCGCCCTGGCCGGCTCGCGCGTATCACGGAGCTGCCGCACTCGGCGACAGAATGTACGTCTTCAGCGGCGGCAACTATCTGCCGGGCTACAAGGCATTCCATGACGTCTGGAGTTCAACCGACGGCAAGGAATGGGTTCGCGAAACCGAGAAGGCACCGTGGGAGGGACGCATCTGGTTCACGGCGGAAGTCTATCGCGGACGAATGTGGATGATTGGTGGCTGGTCGAACAACCCATTCCGCAACTGGAACGACGTCTGGCATTCCGCCGATGGCAAGCACTGGGAACAGCTCAAGACCGAGTCCGTCTGGAAGGTCCGTCACGAGCACTCGTCGTTTGTTCTGGATGACAAGCTCTGGGTGACCGCCGGCAATTCCCCACCCCTCGTCAATGACGTCTGGCAGCTCCGTCTCCCGGAGAGCTGGAACCCCACGAAATAGCCGTTCGTTCGAAAAACGGCGTGTTTTGAAGGTCGTTACAGCGTGGTTCAGCCCGTCCGGGAAGGCTTTCCAACCCCCGTCGGATTCGGGTACATTGATATCTTGCGTGCTCCGAGGAGCGTTGGCCGCCCTTTCGGCTCGTCGCCAGGCATGATTCGCCTGCCGCAGGCGCGCCGTGGTACCTGAACTCATCAGGGGGAACTCGAACGTGACCGAGAATCATCCGAATAACGTTGCCGGTATTTCGCGTCGTGAACTCCTGGCAACCTCCGGAAAGTTGGCTGCTGCAAGCGCTCTGGCTGGTGTCGCCATTCCGCAGCAGGTCTTTGCCGCTCAAGACAGCACCATTCAGGTCGCGCTGGTGGGGTGCGGTGGACGCGGTACCGGAGCCGCCGAGAACGCCCTCTCGGTGAAGAACGGGCCGATCAAGCTGGTCGCCATGGCCGACGTCTTTGAAGACAAGCTGGCCCAAAGTCATAAGTCGATCAGCACGAAGTTTCCGACCCAGGTCGAAGTGCCGGACGATCGCAAGTTCATCGGTTTCGACGCTTACAAGAAGGCGATGGATGTCCTCAAGCCGGGTGACGTCGTCATCATGGCGACTCCGCCGGCCTTCCGCTGGGTGCAGTTCAGTTACGCGATCGACAGGGGACTGAACGTTTTCATGGAGAAGCCGATCTCCGTCGACGGGCCGACCAGCAAGAAGATGATGAAGCTCGGCGAAGACGCCAAGAAAAAGAACCTCAAGGTTGGCGTGGGATTGATGTGCCGCCACTGTACCGCTCGCCGCGAGCTGTACGATCGCATCAAGCAGGGTGAAATCGGCGATATCACGCTGCTCCGCGCTTATCGCGTCGCAGGGCCGACCGGCTCGGCGTTCGTCGGACCGAAACCGGCCGGGATGTCGGAACTGGAATACCAGATCCGCAACTTCCACGCGTTCCTCTGGCTGAGCGGTGGCGGCTTCAGCGACTTCCTCATTCACAACATCGACGAATGCTGCTGGATGAAGGATGCATGGCCGGTCGAAGCAAAGGGTTTCGGCGGCCGCCACTATCGTCTCGATAATGTCGACCAGAACTTTGACAGCTACACCGTCGAGTACACGTTCGCCGATGGAACGAAGCTGATGCTCGAAGGACGCTGCATGCCTGGCTGTCATAATGAGTTCGCCAGCTATGCCCACGGAACGAAGGGCTCAGCGGTCATCTCGACTGCTTCGCATAGCCCGGCGTACTGCCGAATTTACAAGAACCACCAGATCCAGACGAAGCGGACGAAGGGGAAAGACGACCCGAACGTCGCCTGGTCCTTCCCGCAGCCGGAGCCGAACCCGTACCAGATCGAGTGGGATGAGCTCATCGCCGCCATTCGTCAGGATCAGCCCTACAACGAAGTGCAGCGCGGAGCGGAGGCGAGCCTCGTCACCGCGATGGGACGCATGGCCTGCCACACCGGCCAGATCGTGACTTATGATGAAATGCTCAATTGCGAGCACGAATTCGCGCCGGACGTCGACAAGCTGACGCTCGCATCGTCCGCTCCGCTTCAGGCGGATGCCAACGGCAAGTACCCGGTACCGCTGCCCGGCATCACCAAGAAACGCGAATACCTGACCTGATATTGAGGAAGTTTTACGAGACGGGGTGCCGCGGCGAATCGTCACGGCACCCCGTTTTCATGCGCGACCGTTTCCTTCGCGAATCGGCGAGTTGTGGCGTTTCCCTGCGACGTTGACTATGTTCGATGGAATCAACCGCGGCGTTTGAGGAATGTCAGTGCATCCGACCGCTGACGACGTAACAAGAACAGTTCTCCGTGAGGCTCGCGATGCGCTCGATGAGTCCGTCACGAAGATCCGCCACTGCCTGAATCAGCTCTCCGAAGAGCAGGTCTGGTGGCGACCGCACGATTCGATGAACTCCATCGGGAATCTGATACTTCATCTGGCGGGCAACGCGCGGCAGTGGATGGTCTCCGGTCTGGGCGGAAGTGCCGACGTTCGCGATCGACCTTCCGAGTTCTCGCAGCGTTCCTCCGTCCCGAAGGCGGCTCTTCTCGAGAATCTGGAACAGGTGGTTCGGGAAACGACCGCTGTTTTCGACCGTCTTTCGGCAGTAGAGATGTCGACGGAACGGAAGATACAAGGCTTCTCGGTCACCGGCTGGAACGCCTTGTTTCACTGCATCCCTCATTTCAAAGGGCATACGCAGGAGATCATTTCCTTGACGCGGATGCAGTTGAAGGAAGGTTATCAGTTTCATTGGCAGCCCAAGACCCCGGAACAAGGTGCGGCGAGCGGTGCCAGGTAACAATCGTCGGCGAATGTGCAATTTGATCGATCCAACAATCAGGAAGCTGCTTTCATGAACTCGCGTCGACTCTTCCCGATAACTCCGCTCGTCGCTCTCGCCCTCCTGGGACTCGCATTCGCCGCAAACAACCTCTGGGCCGATGCGATGGAACGGATCACGCTCGATAAACTCAAAGCCACCCGGGATTCCGTCGAAGCGCTGAAGCAGGATCGCGAGGAGGTTTCGCTGGAAAGCGAGTTCCAGGATTATCGTGCCGCCATGCACGTTCACTCGCTCCTATCGCACGACAGCCGCAGCAAGCCCGAGGAGGTCGCTGCGGGCGCAAAAGCTGCCGGCGTGAAAATCGTCATGTTCACCGAGCATCCCGCTCCGCACTACGACTATTTCAAAGGCGGCCATCGCCGCATGCTCGACGGCGTGCTCCTCATCCCCGGCGCTGAGCAGACCGGCCTGCAACTCTACCCACAGGCAAGCGTCCCGCGAGAAATCAAAGGAGGACCGCAGGCAACCGTTGACGCCGTCCGGGCAACAAAGGGGCAAACGTTTCTCTGCCACCTCGAAGAGCGGATGGATTGGGAGCTCGACAATCTCACCGGCAGCGAAATCTACAACCTGCACGCCGACTTCAAAGATGAAAAGAATCTGATCAAAGCCTTGAAGAATCCCCTTGGACTTCTGACATTGTTCCCCGCCAACAAGCAATACCCGCAGGAGACTCTGGCAGCTCTCCTCGACTACCCGGCCGACTACCTCAAGCGATGGGACGAACTCTGCAGGAAGTCGAAGCTGACCGGAATTGCGGCGAATGATGCGCATCACAATCAGGGCCTGCGTGCGGTCGTTCAGGACGACGGCAAGGTCCGCATCGAAGATGCACTGGGCGAGAACGGAATCTCGATTGACGCCGACAAGATTCCGCTCCTGATCAAACCGCTGATTGCCTCCGCCAAGCCGGGGGAAATCAAAATGCTGCTCGATCTCGACCCGTACGAGCGAAGCTTCAAGCACGTCTCAACGCATCTGTTCCTCAAAGAACAGACGGAACCGGAAGTACGAGCCGCACTCGAGGCCGGCCGGGCTTACGTGTCGTTCGACTGGATGGCCGACCCGACCGGATTCAACTTTCAGGCGACGAGCAGCGGCAAGGTCTTCGAGATGGGAAGCGATGTAAAGCCCGCGGCCGATCTCAAGTTGAGAGCCGTGTCGCCGCTCCCGACCCGCTTCCGCCTGATTCGGGACGGCAAAGAGGTGCACTCCGAACTCGGCCGCAAGTTCGAGTATGCCGTAGGACAGCCCGGAATCTATCGAATCGAGCTCTGGCTGAATCTGGCGGCTGGACCACAGATCTGGGTGCTTTCCAACCCGATCTACGTGCGAGGGTAACACCTGCTGCATTCCAGCTGATGAGTCTCAGATCAACTGCGGGATCGGGCGGCCCTTGAAGAGAATTGGCACAGGGCGGCCGAAGAAGTCGTTGAAGCTTTGCGTCCAGTCGATGCCGAGATGCCGGTAGACGGTCGCCATCAAGTCCTGCGGTGTGACGGGGTCGTGCTGAGGATACTCCGCCTTTGAGTTCGTTGCACCAACCACTTGCCCCATCCGCAATCCGCCGCCGGCGATCAATGCGCTGAATGCACCGGGCCAATGGTCGCGGCCAAGCCCAATCTGATTCGAAAAGTTCGTGGGGGCATGCGAAAGCCGCGGCGTGCGGCCGAATTCACCGCATGCGATCACGAGAACCTTCTTATCGAGACCGCGTGCATGCAGGTCGTCGATGAGCGCTGAAAGCGCCTGATCCATCTGCGGAAGACGCTCGCGCTGCGCGTAGTCGAGATGAAATGCACTCGCATGGTCGTCCCAGCTGAAGTGCTTCGTGGTATCGTTGGGGGCTGTTGCATCGACGTTGATGACCGCGGCGCCCGCCTCCGCGAGCCTGCGCGCGAGGAGGCAACTTTGTCCCCACCGGTGCCGTCCGTAGGCGTCGCGCAGCCTGGGGTCTTCTTTGCTCAGGTCAAACGCGTCGGCGACCTTATGGCTCGTCAGCAGTGTGAACGCTGCGGAACGGAACTCGTCCGTTCCCGCGAGCGATTGAGTCAGATCCAGATCGCGACGAAAACGATCAAACTGCCCGACGAGCGATTTGCGATCGTCAAGCCGACTGTTATTCATTCCGGTCGAAAGCGTGAGATTCGGCGGAGCAAATTTTTCGGCTGCCGGATTACCGGTGTCAAAGGCCTTGTGGCTGACAC
>JBFWWA010000113.1:0-10302 GCA_050246455.1 Planctomycetaceae bacterium | reverse complement strand
TCGAAGGGCTGATCTGCATCGGCGGCGACGGCACGCTGAGCGGCATGCAGGTCCTCTCCGACTTCTTTCCCACAGTCCTCGCGCCGAAAACAATCGACAACGACCTCGGGCTGAACTATCGGCATGAGCCCGACGAGTGGCAGCGCGAGCCGTGCGAACAGCCGCCCGGTTATCGCTACGTTCGAGCACCGAGCCGGACCCAGTTCGATCCCGACCAGATTGTGAACTACGTTACTCCGGGCTTCGCCACCGCCGTTTACGTATCGGCCGGCGGCGTGCAGCGTGTGCGCACCACCGCGGAAAGCCATCGCCGTATTGCGATCATCGAGGTGATGGGACGGAACTCGGGCTACCTCGCGCTCGGTTCCGCGTACGGTCAGCCGGACATGGTGCTCATTCCCGAATCGCCGCTCGACGTCGATCGGCTCGTCGAGCGCGTACGCGAAACCTATGACCTGCAGAAGAACGTCGTCATTGTGTGCGCGGAAGGCATTGTCGACGGCAACGGGCAGGAACTGGGAGCGGCGATTCAATCGACCGACCCGGCCGGCAACCGGTTGCTGAGCGGAGCAGCCGAGGCGATCCGCCACATGCTCATCGAGAAGCTCGGCGACGAATACTTCACCGCCAGGCGGCGCAATGAATCGGCTCGGGCCGCCATCTTCACGCGAAAAGTCGGACACACGCAGCGCGGCGGCCGCCCCGTATTGTTCGATTCGTTCTACGGCACCCAGCTCGGCGGACATGCCGTCGACCTCCTGCTGCAGGGGCAGGTGAACGGCGTCGCGATTCTGCAGTACGACCGGCAACGCGGATTCTACGTCAGCGGAATCAACGGAAACGATTTCCGCGATCGGTGGGGGATCATTCACGCCCGCCGCGTCCACCGCTCGTTTTACGATCCGGAAAGGCTCGCTGTCTCCCGCATCGGGGTCGAGTACCTCTCGCCGATCTTCGACAACGCGATCGGAGCCGAGGACCTGGAATACGTGAAAAACAGCCTCTTCGTCCGGAGCAACCTCACGCAGCCGTATCATTCCGTGAACGTCGACATCAACAAGCGTATCTGCCACGTGGATTGACGGAACGGTGCCATGTCTGATCTGCTTGTATCCGATATGGATGCAAACCCCGCTCAAACCACCCCCACTGACTACATCCCCGATTCCGACATCTCCGTCGCCTCCGGCTCAGCGGCGGATCTCGAACGGGATATTCAACTTCTCGACGGCCTGCTCGACGCCACGATCCACCGGCTGAGCGGCGAGGAGGCGTTTCGCCTCGTCGAGGAAGTGCGCGATGCCGCACAGGCACTCCGAACCAAACCCTCCGTCGAGGCGGCACGCGGGCTGCGAGATCGGCTCGCGACGCTCGACCTGTCGAAGCTGCGGATGCTGACCCGCGCCTTCAGCCTCTACTTCGATCTGATCAATCTTGCGGAACAGCAGGCGCGTCTCCGCGCGCTGCGCCGCAGGGCGGAACGCATCGCCCCCGCTCCCCTTCCGGAAACGCCTGAAATCGCGCTGATGGAGCTCAAGGAGCGTGGCATCTCGACCGATCAGCTTGCGGCAGTCCTCAAAAGCGCGGTCGTGCACCCGGTCTTCACCGCGCATCCCAGCGAGGCCCGCCGCCGCACCGTCCTCGAAAAACTCGATGCCATTGCCGACCGGATGGAGCGGATCGAATACTCGCGGCTCCTACCCGAAGAACGCGCCGAAGAAGTGGAAGCGATTGCCGCAGAAATTGAAACCTACTGGCTGACCGACATCATCCGCGACGATCGACCGACAGTGCTCGACGAAATCCGCCACGGGCTCGGTCTGGTCTGCGACACTCTCTTCAAGATCGTGCCCCGGGTGTACCGCGATCTCGAAGATGCGGTCGCACGTGTCCATCCGGAATCAAATCTGCAGATCCCGCCGCTGTTGCGATTCGGATCCTGGATCGGCGGTGACCGTGACGGGAACAAACACGTCACCGCCGCCGTAACGTTCGACGCCGCCTGCCTGCATCAGGAAACGATCCTCAGACATTATCTCAAGAAGATCGATCAACTCGGGCAGCGGCTCAGCCATTCAAGCCAGTTCTTCACCCCGGGAGATGAACTGCTGCAATCGCTCGCAGACGATGCGCAGGAATTTCCCGACCTCGAGCTCCACGCGGAACGGGAGCCGTACCGAAGCAAGTGCCGCTACATTGCAGCGCGGCTCAAGCGGACTCTGGAAAACGTCGGCAACTGGACTTCCGACTGGGCGCGCGATGACCTGGTGCGGCCGTCGGGCGTCTATCGCAAAAGGTCCGAACTCAAGCAGGATCTCGACGTGATTGCGGCCGATCTGCTCCGCTCGCACGTCAACCAGGTGGCCAGTGAGACGGTGCGCGATCTTATCCGTGAAGTCGAAGTTTTCGGGCTGCATCTCCTCACCCTCGACGTCCGCCAGCACGCGAAAGTTCACGGCAACGCCCTCGACGAGATCTTCCGCGTCACCGGCGTGACCGACCGCTACTTGAAGATGACGCCCAGCGAGCGCTTTGACTTCCTCGGCCAGGAACTCACCCTGAAGCGGCCTCTCATCCCCCTTCACGGCGCGTTCACGCCGGAGACGCAGGAAGTCATCCAGACCTTCCGCACAATCGCGATGATTCTGGAGCAGGGCTGCGAATCTTCGATCGATACCTACATCATCAGCGGCACGTCCGAGCCGGCGCAGTTGCTCGAAGTTCTTCTCTTCGCGCGTGAAGCACAGCTCTTCCGCCCGAGCGAGGGAATCAGCCGGCTGCATGTCGTGCCGCTGCTCGAATCGCGGGACGCACTTGCCTCCGCAGTCCCGTTGATTCAACGGCTACTTTCACAGCCGGTCTATCGCCAGCATCTGCAGCTGCGCGGCAACCGGCAGGAAGTGATGCTCGGTTACTCCGACAGCAGCAAGGAAGCGGGGCCGCTGCATTCATCGTGGTCGATTTACAAAACGCATCGCGACCTCGGCGAACTGATGCTCCGCACCGGCGTCACGATCCAGATCTTTCACGGGCGCGGCGGAGCCGTCGGCCGCGGCGGCGGTCCTGCGAACCAGGCAATCCTCGCGCAGCCCCCCGGCACCATCGGCGGACGAATCCGCATTACGGAGCAGGGGGAAGTGATCGCGGACCGTTACGGACGCGCCGCCATCGCGGAACGGCATGTCGAACAGATTCTGCACGCGGTGTTCCTGACGAGTTTTCCCGCCGCCGATCGTCTCGATCCCTCCTGGGAATGGGCCGTCGAACGACTTTCCGAAAGTGCCTGCAAGCATTACCGCAGCCTCGTCTTCGAAACACCGGGCTTCATGGATTACTTCGGGCAGGCAACGCCGTTTGCCGAAGTGGGACAACTCAAAATCGCATCCCGTCCGGTCTTTCGCGGCGCGGCTGCCAGGGGAATCGACGAGCTGCGCGCCATTCCGTGGGTCTTCAGCTGGATGCAGAGCCGGCACACGCTCCCCGGCTGGTACGGGCTCGGAAGCGCGGTGAGCGACTTCCTGAACGATCACGGCGGGGAAATCGAGCAGTTGCAGGCGATGTACCAGGGTTGGCCGTTCTGGAGAACCCTCATCGATAACACGCAGATGATTCTCGCCAAGGCCGATCTCACAATCGCCCGGCTGTATGCCGATCTTGTCGAAGACTCGGAACTGGCCGAAAGAATTTTCAATCGCATTGAAACCGAATATCAGCTCAGTGTCGACTTCGTCTGCAAGATCACCGGACAGGCGCGACTCCTCGACAACGTCCCGGTGCTGCAACGATCGATTGAACGCCGCAACCCCTTCGTCGACCCGCTCAGTTTCGTGCAGCTCGTCCTGCTGAAGAAGTTGCGCACGGGGAGCGAAGAGGAACAAAGCGATGAACTGCTTCGTGCCGGACTGGAGAGCATCAACGGCATCGCCGCGGGGCTCAAGAACACCGGTTGAAGCCTGCGGCGCCTTCCTCAGATTTCCTCCGGACCAAGCCACTTGCGCACTTCCGGCATCTGATGGGTCGCAAGTCGATCGAGGAGCACGCCGCTCTCTTTTTCCACGAGAATCAGCTCGCGATGGTCGGGGCGGATGAACGCCTCCGACACCGCATGATCGACGAAGCTGACGAGTCGATCAAAATAGCCCGCGAAATTGAGCAGCCCGATGTTCTTCCGGTGAAAGCCGAGCTGCGCCCACGTGATCACCTCAAACAGCTCTTCCAGAGTGCCGTAGCCTCCGGGAAGGGCGATGAACGCGTCCGCGAGTTCCGCCATCAGTGCCTTGCGCTCATGCATGTCGCGGACGCGTCGCATGTCCGGAACGCGGGTGTGCAAAAGCTCTTTCGTGGCGAGCCGCTCCGGGATGACTCCGATCACTTCCCCGCCGGCATCGAGCGCGGCATCGGCAACGACTCCCATCAGGCCGACGCTCCCTCCGCCGTAAACGAGCCCGAGTCCGCGCGTGGCGAGTAAACGACCGAGGTCCTGTGCGGCGGACGCATAACCGGGATCGCCACCGGCGTTGGAACCACAAAAGACGCAAACGCGCCGCATGAACAATTCTCCGGTTCGGCGAAAGAGTCGCAGGGTCGTTGCAGGTCGAGTATTGAAGAGTCAGACGAGATCGTCGCATCCCTTCGGGGCATTCTCAACCTTGGCCGTCTGATGAGGTTCCCTTTGCCGACGATTTGGTTCGGTCACGCGCAATCGATATCATGTGGCGCAACCGACCGACCGTTCGAACGAACTCCTCCCATCGAGGCTCGCCATGCAAATTGCCGACCGTTCCTTTCTTGTCTCCGGCGGAGGTTCCGGGCTCGGAGCAGCTTGCGCGCGCAAACTGGCCGGCGCGGGAGCGCGCGTTCTGATTGCCGATATCTCGCAGGAAAACGGGACGGCGCTCGCGGCAGAGCTCGGCTCAACCTCCCGGTTCGTCCGGACCGATGTCACCGATGAATCGAGCGTGCAGAACGCCGTGGATGTTGCGCTCAGCGAGTTCGGTCGGATCGACGGAGCGATCAACTGTGCCGGCGTGGCGCTCGCGCAGCTTGTCATCGGACGAAGTGGACCGCACGCGCTCGATGCGTTTTCCCGCGTCCTGCAGGTCAATCTCGTCGGGACATTCAATGTGATCCGCCTGTCCGCCGGTGCGATGGCGCGGAATGATCCGAGCTCCGCGGGCGAACGGGGCGTCATCATCAACACCGCTTCGGTCGCGGCGTTCGATGGCCAGATCGGCCAGGCCGCCTATTCCGCATCCAAGGGAGGGATCGTCGGCATGACGTTGCCGATCGCCCGGGAGCTGGCGCGGTTCGGCATCCGCGTGATGACGATCGCCCCCGGCATTTTCGAAACGCCGCTGCTCGGCAGCCTGGGTGAGGAAGTCCGCAAATCGCTGGCGGCCCAGGTTCCGTTCCCCCAACGTCTCGGCCGTCCGGACGAATTCGCGTCACTCGCGGCGCATATCATCGAAAATGAAATGCTCAACGGAGAAACCATCCGCCTCGACGGCGCAATCCGCATGGCGCCGAAGTGATGAACGGCTACCGGTAGTCGGTAGCCAGTAGTCGGTAGCCGGTAGCCGGTAGCCGATGCCTCATCCTCCCGCAACATCGACCGGCATCCATTCGATGCGGGCGATTCCCTGCTGCTTCGACCATTCTTCGAGGAACGGGGGTTGGCGGCTGTCGTCGGAAACAGCGCGCCAGAGGAGCTCGCAGGTAAAGGTGCGATGCCGCACGTTGTTATCGTAGCGCATGGAGCAGGATTTGACTGCGAACCCGTCGCGTTGAATCTTCGCGTGCACTTCCGCGTCGGCAGGCCCTTCGGGTCCGACTTCGAGAACAAGAATCCCGCGCCGATCCTGTGGAAGCCGAACCTCAACCTGCTTGAGCCCCCACAGCACGAACATGGCAAGAGCGACCGCGACCATCCCGAGTATCTTGAAGCCCGAGCCGATGCAGAGGCCGATGATCGTGACGAGCCAGAGTGTGGCTGCGGTCGTCACACCCATTACAAGATTGTCGCGTTTGAGAATCGCGCCCGCCCCGATGAAGCCCATGCCGGTCAGCACGCCGAGCGGAAGGCGCATCGGATCCATTCGAATGGCGCTGTCGGGAACATCGCCCGTAACGTGCAGCATCAGGTTGGCGAGGATCATCGAAAGGGATGCGGCGATGCAGACCAGAATCGTTGTCCGCAGCCCCGCGGGGCGCCCCTGATCGCTCCGATTGAAGCCGATGATGCCCCCTGCGAGGAGCGTGAGCAGCAATCGCTCCGTAATCTCAAACCACTCCAGCGGCATTGTCATCGGCAGGTTCCATTCAGTCCGGCTTCAGGTCATCAGGCTTCAGGCTACAGGTTAGAGGAGAATTGACAAGAGGGGTTCCGCACAGCAGCCGTCCAGTGCCGTGCGCCGTTCAAATGTGATATTCCACGTCGTCCCCGGGAGACGGGGGACGTTTCCGTCGGTTCGCTCGGCGACTTCTGAGCCCGATCGCTGCAAGAAAGCTGATCATTGCCGCAAGCCCTGCCGGCAATGCAGCTGTGGGCTTTGCCGAAACCGGCTGCAGCACGAAGCTGAACCCGAGGTACAGCAGAAGCAGTCCGAACAGAATTCGGAGCGCCGCGGGTGGAATGTGCGGAACGAGCTTCGCTCCGATCAGTGCACCCAGCATGATGCCGAGCGCAATCCATCCGACGACCGGCAGCCGGACATAGCCGTGTTCGTAATAGACGAGCGCCGCGAACAACCCGATCGGAGGAATGAGCACTGCGAGACTCGTCCCCTGCGCTTCGGGTTGACTGAAGCCGAAGAGCAGCATGAGCCCGGGAACGAGCGCGATTCCCCCGCCGATCCCGAGCAGCCCGCTCAAGATGCCGACGGCCACACCGAACAGCAACAACAGCCCGTAGAGCATCGGTCCGCGCTCCCTTCCAATTCCAGGTCCCGGGAACCGGCGTTCACACGCCGCATTCCGTCCGATTGGCAAGGGATACGAGATCGGGTTCCCGATGAAAAGCCCAGTTCACGACGGGCCGGCCTGATCAGCGCGCAGAACAGCGGCCCGTGAGTCATCGCGATCGAACGATCAGCGTTCACGCGGCAGCTTCGACCGAAGGTGTGCCTTGGTCAGGAGACCGGCCACAACAACCGCGGAGCCGGTCGTCGTGGCTGATCGCGGAAAGCGGATCGCTCTTACAGCGTGTCGAGATCGATGCCGTCCGCGGTCTGTCCCGAAGAGTTCGCTTTGATCTGGCCGGTCGCGGGATCGTACACCCAGCCGAGAGTCGTCGAGTCGTCCGGAGCGGTTCCGGCAACGTCGCTGACAATCTTGATTCCGCGTGCGCCCGAATACGGGTTGGGCGGAATCTGGCCGACGAAGTACGGACCGAACGGTTTCGTTCCGACCGCACCTGTCGTTCCATCGGCGTCGCTGGAAAGGAGCATCGCGTCGATGAAGTCCTGCTGATCGGTCGAGCCGTCGGCCGGATACTTTCCGAGATGCTGATACTTGTAGAGTTCGATCTGGCTGCGGATCACCTGCAGGTCCTGCATGAGCGCCGCTTCCATGGCATCGTCGTTGGCAGCGGTGAACTGCGGGAGCACCGTAGCCGCGAGAATGCCGAGGATCACGACGACAATAAGAACTTCGACGAGCGTGAAGCCGCGACGACGAATCTGAATCGGTTTCCGCATTTCCATAAACCTTGTGGGAGAAGCCCTTCGCCCGATGTGACGCTGAAGATTCCGGCAGGCCCTGTGAAGCCGGTTCGAAACGGAACCCGGCCCTTAGAAACCTAGTCCACGCACAGCGGAAGTCAAACCGTGTCCGCCGACAGAATCGAACTGGGGGCCCTTCGCGGGTCGGAATGGCGCGGATGAGCGGATCCGGCAAGAATTTCCCTGCCGATCGCCCTGTACCAGCATTCAGCAGCCGCGGAGGCCTCGGGGCTGCAACGCGGCCCGATTCGCTTCAACCGTTACGATCCGATGTAGCGGGAATAGATTCCGCGCGCGACAGTGACGTCGTCGGTCCCCTTGATGATTGCGCGCCCATCCCGGAAGACGGTCACCTCGAAATCGGGATCGCGCAACTCGAGCTTCAGCAGATACGGGTTGTGCGTCACGGTTCCCGACTCGCGCAGCCGCGCCGCCATCTGATCGAGCAAAATGGCGCCCCGCTTGGGGGGCGAGACTTGAACCGCGTTCCGGCCGCAGAGGACTGTCGACTGCGAACCTTCTTTTCCCGACAGCCAGAGCCGTTCCCCTTTTTTGCAGGCGGGGCAGTCGCTTTTCTCGCGCAGTTCCCCGACGTTGAGGCGGCGGAATGTGCCCTCCCACACGTCAATGGCCGTGAGGACCGGCGTCACCCGGTCCCGTTTGCCGGAGAGGATCTTCATCGCATCGACGGCCGCCAGCGACGACACGATGTTCACCGCGGCACCGAGCACGCCGGCGGTGTCGCACGTTTCAATGGCACCGGGATCGGGAACCTGTCCCATCAGGCAGCGCAGGCAACCGGTCTCTCCGGGAAAGATCGGCATCGTCTGACCGTGGCTGCCGATCACCCCGGCGTAGACCCAGGGGATGCCCGTTTCCAGCGCGGCATCGTTGAGCAGAAAACGGACTTCGAAGTTGTCGGTTCCGTCGAGGATCAGATCGACCCCGTCGCAGAACGAGAGAACGTTCGTGTAGTCGACGTCGGCGACGATCGGCTCGATCACCACGCTCGAATTGATTCTGGCAAGCTTGGCGGCGGCGCAGATCGCTTTCGGCAGATGATCCGCAACATCCTGTTCGTCGAAAAGAACCTGTCGCTGCAGGTTGCTCATTTCGACGAAGTCCCGGTCGACAATCCGCACGAATCCCACACCGGCGCGCACGAGCGTCTCAGCCAGCACCGTTCCGAGCGCACCGCATCCGCACAGGAAAACCCGGCTCGAAAGCAGCTTCCGCTGCCCCGCTTCACCCAGTTCCGCGAAAAGAACCTGCTTGCTGTATCGTTCCAGATCGGTCTGCATTGTCACCTGTCCCGCAACTGGTCAAGCGCCGGGCGGCAGTAATCGATGAGGCCGACGTCGATCAGTTCCTGTTCCAGTGCCCCGACGGTCGGCTCGCGGAGCGTCTGCAGTACCTCGCTGAGCAGCGCGTCGGCGAATTTCTCGCGGGCGCGGTGCAGATTCTGACGAACCCAGCTGGCGCTCAGATCCTTGTTCAGAAGTTCGCTGATTCCGCTCGCCATTTCCTCGGATCGCATTTCCGGATGGGCGGCACGGTACTGGAGCACCGTGTGGAACGGTGGACCATTCTCCTGTTCCGCGGCTTGCAGCGCATTCCATGCCCGCTTCAAAAGCTCTTCCCGCCAGCTCTTGAGAAACGATTCGTCGAGTTCCAGATCCTGCATCGAATCGGCCGGATCATGCTCGCCCGGAAGCGGCAACGCCTGCTTCTTCCGGCGGCGGTGGTAGTCGCCGATGAGATGAAACAGGACACCCTTGAGAAAGTCACGGAATCGACCTCGGCTCGGATCGGCCCCGCCGAGATCGCCGCGCACAAACTTGAGCGCGAACTCCTGCGAGAGTTCATCGGCTGCGTCCGCGTCGCGAAGTGCACCCAGCAGATAACGATGAACGACCTTTCCGTACCGCTCGAGCAACTGATGCTGTGCGGAATTGACGTCTTTCGCCGGCCCATCCCCGTGAGCACGGCCGACCACGGTCCACAGGGTCTGGATCTGGCTGAGCCTCTGGGGTGACTCCGAATACGACATTTCGTCGAAATCTCCTCTCCGGACGGGGGAATTCTGGCCGGACGTCGCAGATTCTCCGAACCAGTCAGCCCATTGTAACACCAGTTCTGGCTTTGAGATACGACACGGCTCTCACACTGCCATCGCCGTTTTCCAGAAGTTTTCTCCAGATTCCTGTCACAACCGGGGCCGGACTCACAACTAGAGGGTGTTCCGAGAGACAAACAAACTCAAAACCCTCAATCAAGTCCAAGGAGAAAACGTCATGAATCGCTTCCAGGTCCTCTTCAGCCTCTGCACAATCGCCGTCAGCCTTTACGCCATCCCGGCCCAGGCCGGCGGAAACAACTTCAACAATTTCAACAACCAACACTTCAAGAAGCACGGCAGCCATCAGCAGTTCGGAGGCCAGTTCTTCGGGTCTCCAGCAGGATTCCCCGGCATGAACATCACCGGGGGCAACTTCAACGGCCGGAACTTCAACACGCAGCAAATCAACACGTTCAACATCGTGCCGAAGCACAAGCAGGTGAATCCGTTCTTCATCCCGACGTT
>JBFWWA010000112.1:0-10331 GCA_050246455.1 Planctomycetaceae bacterium | reverse complement strand
GGAGTTGAGCAGGTGCTGCCTATTGTCGTGGCGGATCTCGAGGCAGGAATCCGCGAGATCCGCGGAGTTCCTGCCAAAAAAACGTTTGGCCCGCAACCTGCTAGTGATGCGCGGAATCCGCTGCTGCGCCGAAGTTTTGCGCCCTGGCCCTGTCTCTTCCCCCGAGGCGAACATCATGATTGATCGCGAGAACCTGACCGTCGATCCGGTGGCAACGCCGAGCAGTTCGACTCCCGCACCCGACCCGCATCCCTTCGATCTCGATGCACTCGCTGAGCTGGCGACCCGCAGGGGGAACCCCGCCGAAACGCTCGCGAACATCGTCAAGCGGATTCAGGAAGAGTTCGCGACCGATGTCTGCTCGATCTACCTCATCAAGCCGGACCGGGCGCACCTGGTGCTGGCGGCGACCGTCGGCTTGCGGCCGGAGTCGGTGGGGAAGGTTTCGATGAAGCTGAACGAGGGGCTGACCGGCCTCGCGGTCGAGCAGCTCCGGCCGATCATCGTCGATGAAGTCACCAAGCATCCTCGTTACAAATACTTTGCGGAAACGGGCGAAGACGCTTACCGCTCGTTCGCCGGCGTGCCGCTTCTCGATCAGGGAGTGATCCAGGGAGTGCTGGTGGTGCAGACGCGCGAGCCGCGCAGCTTCACCCGCCGCGAATCGAACATGCTGGTGCTTGCGGCAAATCAGGTGGCGCCGATTGTCAGCGAGGCGCGTGCGCTCGGCCAGTTTATCGCGCCGGCTTATGAGAAAATCTGGGCGCTGGCGCGGAACCTGGCATGGAGCTGGGATCCCGGAGCCGAGTCGCTGTTTCGAGATTTGAACCCCAGCCGCTGGGAAGAGCTGGATCACAATCCGATCGCGCTTCTCAACGAAACGTCGCTCGACGAGCTCGACGGGCGTTCGAAAAAGCATCTCCTCGTCAGCAGTCTCAACTACGCGTATCGCCGGTTGCAGGAATACCTCTCGAGCGATCAGACCTGGGGAGCGGCGAACGCGGGCGTTCTCCGCGCGCGGCCGGTGGCGTACTTTTCCGCGGAGTTCGGCCTGCACGAGTCGCTGCCGATTTACTCCGGCGGCCTGGGAATTCTCGCGGGGGACCACTTCAAGAGTGCGAGCGACCTGGGGGTGCCGCTTGTCGGCATTGGTCTGTTCTACGATCAGGGATATTTCCGCCAGCGACTGAACAAGGATGGATGGCAGGAAGAAGTCTACATCGACGTCGAGTGCGCCAAGCTGCCGATGGAACCGGCGCTCGGCACGGATCAGCGGCCGATCATGGTTGAAGTGGAGACGCGCACGGGAAGTATTCTGGCCCGCGTCTGGAAGGTCGCGGGGGGACGCAACCCGCTTTACCTGCTCGATTCCGACGTCGACGGCAACGCGCCGGAAGATCGCGAGCTGACGTCGCGCCTTTACGGCGGCGATCATCGCGTCCGCATCCGTCAGGAACTGCTCCTCGGTGTCGGCGGCGTGTTGGCATTGAAGGCGCTGGGAATCGTTCCCGGGGTGCTCCACCTGAACGAAGGGCACAGCGCGTTCGCCTGCCTCGAAATGATCCGTCAACGCATGCAGGGCGAAGGAACCGGATTCGAAGAAGCCCGTCGCCGCGTGGCGCGGAGCGTCGTCTTTACAACGCACACGCCCGTTCCCGCGGGTCACGATCGATTTTCGAGCGAACTCATCGAGGAACATCTGGGCCCGCTGCGCGACCGCATCGGCATTCCGCACGATCATCTGATGTCGCTCGGGCGCGTCGATACCTCAAATCATGGCGAAGATTTCTGCATGACGGTCCTTGCGCTCAAGAATTCGCGGCGCGCGAATGCGGTCGCTTCGCTGCACGGCGATGTCAGCCGTGCCATGTGGCAGCCGCTGTATCCCGGACGTGGCGAAGACGAAGTGCCGATCGACCACATCACGAACGGCGTGCACGTACCATCGTGGATTGCGCCGCAGATGCGGCAGCTCTTCGACCGGCATCTCGGTCCGGACTGGATCAAGTACAGCAGCGATCCTGCGATCTGGGAGAAGATTCAGGGGATCGACAACGGCGAATTGTGGGAGACGCACCAGGTCCTGAAGGCCTCGATGATCGATTTCATCCGCGAACGGGCGACAAAGCAGGCCGAGGCGCGCGGTGAATCGCGCGAAGTTGTGCAGCGGCTGGGACGTGCCATGAGTCTCGACGCCCTGACGATCGGCTTTGCACGCCGGTTCGCCACTTACAAACGCGCGAATCTCATCTTCAAGGACCTGGAACAGATTGCGTCGCTGATCAACGACCCGCAGCTTCCGGTGCAGGTCGTCTTCGCGGGGAAAGCGCATCCGCACGATACGCCGGGCAAGCATGTTCTCCAGGAGATCGCCGCGTTTGCGCGCGATCCTCAGTTCTTCGGCAAGATTCTTTTCGTCGAAGATTACGACATCAACGTCGCGGAACATCTGGTGCAGGGAGTGGACGTGTGGCTCAATAATCCGCGCCGGCCGCTCGAAGCATCGGGAACCAGCGGGATGAAAATCATCCTCAACGGCGGACTCAACCTGTCGGTCCTCGACGGCTGGTGGGCGGAAGCGTACGATGGCAGCAACGGTTTTTCGATCGGCACCGGAGAAACACACGTTTTCACCGACACACACGATCGCATCGATTCGCTGGCCCTTTACAAGACCCTCAAGGAGGAAGTGATTCCGATGTACTATCAACGGGATCAGGACGGGCTGCCGCTGGCGTGGATCGCGCGGATCAAAGCAGCGATTCGCACCCTCGGCTGGCGGTTCAACTCGGACCGGATGGTCCGCGACTATGTCACCAATTGCTACATCCCCGCCGCGGGAGGAACATCGAGCGGATTCGGCTGCCGGTGACGAGTCGGCCACAGGTCTCAGGATTCAGCAACCTAAGCCGACCGCTCGTCGTCGGTCGAGCGGAATAGCGATTGGCCGATCCGATCTGCGCGGCCTGCTCCGGTCGCTGCGCGCGCTCGAGCGAAACGACGTTCTTCGCGATTGGCTTGCTGCGGATCCGACCGGTTGTGTCGAGTGATCCTGCAACACGCATCAACAGCGCTCCCTCAGATCGGGTTGCCGCCGGACGTGGGTGATGCGTTTCGCGAGTCCGCTCCACGAACCTGACGATCCATGACCTGGTGTCGATCCGCCGTCGGAACGAGTATCATTCGGTTCCGGCCCTGCCTGGCGGAAACTTTGATCCGCCTCCACGGAACTCGCGTTGAGGGGAACAAGATGGCGGATCAACCTTCACGACCTAAATCCGATTCGGCAGCGTCGGTTCCCGGTGCTCCCCCCGCCGTCACTCCGCCGGTCCCTGTTTCGCCGCAGCACCACGAACCGTCGCTCTTCGAGCCGACGGGGCGCGGCTGGATGCGAAAATGGAACGACACGCCGCTTTACTTGCGGATTCTCGGAGCCGTGGCGCTTGGAATCATCGTCGGGTTGATTCTTGGCCCGAGTGCCGGATCGCTCGCCTTGCCAAGCGACCTGGTGCTGCGGCTGCTCCGCGCGCTTGCCGCTCCGCTCATTCTGCTGGCGATCATCCGTGCACTGATTATGGCGGAGTTTCCCAAGGGAAGTGGATTTCGACTTCTGCGACTGCTTCTGCTGAATACGCTGGTCGCGATCCTGATCGGACTTTTCGTCGCCAATGTCGCCAAGCCGGGGAAGTGGATCGAGCTCGAGCCCCCCAGTGCCGCGAGCGAGAAGGCCGCTGCCGAGAAGTCGCCGGCCGGTCACGACCCGGTCAAAGATTTCCTCGACAACGTTCCGAAGAGTCTGTTCGGCCCTCTGGGCGACGACGGTAAGGTCATCTCCGTCATCATGCTGGCGATCGCCCTCGGCATCGCCCTGCGCCGCATGAAGAACATGAAGATCGACAGCGTGACCGACGTCGTCAACATCGGGTTTGATGTTCTGATCGTCCTCCTGCACTGGGTGATTGCGGTAATTCCGCTGGCGATCTTCGGCGTGGTTGCGAGCATCGTCGGAGTGCATGGCTTCCAGGCGCTCACGGGGCTGGGAATCTTCGTGATTACGGTGATCGTCGCGCTGGTTCTGCAGGTCGTCTATTATCTTGTTCGAATCAAGTTCGGTTCGTGGGTCCGCCCCTGGGACGTGCTCCGCGGCATGCGGGACGCGCTGGTGCTGGCGTTTTCGACCGCCAGCTCGACGGCGACGATGCCGCTGACCTACGCCTGTCTTCGAGAGAAGATCGGCGTTCGGGAGCGGTCGGCAAGCCTTGGCGCGCTGGTCGGTGCCAACTTCAACAACGACGGCACCGCGCTTTACGAAGCGATGGCGGCGCTGTTTGTCGCGCAGCTGATGGGAGTCGAACTTTCCCTGTTTCAGCAGTTCGTCATTGTGCTGACGAGCGTTGCCGCTTCGGTGGGAGCGGCTGGAATTCCCGAGGCGGGGATCGTCACGATGACCGGCGTACTGCAGGCGGCGAAGCTCGACACCGGCTGCATTCCGATCCTGCTGACCGTCGACTGGTTCCTGGATCGTTGCCGCACCACGGTGAACGTTCTCGGCGACGTCAACGTGAGCTGCCTGCTGGATGGGAAAACGCCGGAAGCAGCGGAGGTCGTTGTTCCGCCGACATCGACGAAGGCTGCGACGTAGGCCTCAGGTCGGACGAGCTTTGCCCAAGAATTGGGCGGCACGCTCCGAGCTTGCAATGATGGGGTCCGGGAATTCGAACGCATTCCCACTGCAATTCCGGGGCACACTTCGTTTTGCCCCGGCCACCCGATTCGATCTCAGAGAATCTGAACCGGCATTTCCAGCGATGTTTCCAGTCCGGGATTCCCGGACAGACTCAGAGTTTGCAATGGGCGTGGTGTGAGGAGCGAAGACCACGCCCTTGGCAGGGCGTGTCAGCCTTGCACGCAACTCTGACTTGAAGGCTGACGACCGAGCACCTGACGCCTGCTCAGTTGTCGCCGTCGCTGCGCCATTTTTCGAGAGTGACGCGATTGCCGAGCTCGTTGTATTCCACAACGCTCAGGAATGCGCGCATCAGCATGATGCCGCGGCCGCATGGCTTTTCGAGGTTCTCGTCGCTGGTCGGGTCGGGGACGGCGTCGGGGCTGAACCCGGCTCCCTGGTCTTCGATGACAATCCGGACTTTCTCATCGGAGACGTGGCAATGGATGCGGACCTGCTTGCTGGGGTCCATCCGGTTGCCGTGCTTGATGGCGTTGACGATCGCCTCTTCCAAAGCGAGTCGGACACCGAAGACTCCGCGCGCGGGGAAGTCGACGCTTTCCAGAAGCTCGATAATCCTCTCCTGGACCTTCTGGCCTTCAGCCGTGGAACTCGGGATGAGGATCTCAAATTCTTCGATGATTGCCATGGCTCTCGAGGAAACGGTGGCAGGCGGGGCCAGGACCTTCTTCGGGTGGGTCTGCGAGCGGATTGGGTGCCCCTTCGGGAATTCTCGCCGGACCAGGGAGAATTCTATCCGGACAGGCGGACCGACCGTCCGTGATCAGACCTGTTCGGTCTAAAAGCCTTCCAGTGCCTTCTCCTGGTCTTCGTAGATGTTGAAGAGTTTATTGAGCTTGGTGATTGCAAAAACCTCGTAAATTTCCGGGCGAATTGAGCAGAGGCGAAGTTTCCCTCTGGCTCCTTTCACCTTCTTGTCCATTGTGATCAGCTTGCCGAGCGCGGCGCTCGAAAGATACTCGACATTCGTAAAGTCGAGGATGATTTTCTGACGGGCGTCCTGATCCACCAGGCCAAAGAGTTGATTGCCGATGACCTGGATGTTGGTTTCATCGAGGATCTTCTTGTCGATGAAAGTCGCAATCGTGACGTCCCCGATCTCGTCGATATCGATTCGTCGGGTGCCGCTGCTAGCCATCTGACCGTTCCAGTCGAAAGAGAGTTGGGTGGGACGTTGCGGGGATGCTCGTCCGGCTTGTGGAAGCGACGGGAATGGACCGTTCGCCGTCAGCCCCGGCAAGCCTTGAACTGTGACCGATCATCCAGCTTCCCGATTCGAGTGTCAAGCGAATTTGCCGCTGACTCAGCCACTTTTAGTCGATGCGAAGTGTCTGCGGGAGAACATTTTACGCAATCGACGACGAGTCTGCGGCAGGACCGGGCGGCGCCGCGCCATCATCCCATTTGAAAGTCTATCACCGGTTTAATTCCGGAAAGGCGACCGATGGCGGAAGTTCTCCGGTGGCGGAATCGCAACATCGGTCGGGCGGGAAGTTCGCATTGCGCGAACTCGATCGGTTTGTTGCCTGCCGACAACATGATGCCCCTCAACACGTGGCAGCCGCACATCAACGCGATAACGCCAATGGACCTCAAACGGCTCGCCAAACCCCGGTCAAACAGGTCTCAACGAACGAGTTACGTCGATTCGACATTGAACGTCGCCGGCGGTGGTCCGCCTTTTGCATCCGACTTGCGGCATGCCTCATTCCGCGCCGCGAACTTCAGCCTCAACCCCGACGGATCAAGTCGGAGCGAGGAGGGTGCGCAGCGTCGCCCTGTCGGCAATGCTCACATCCGCGGCGTTTCTCATTCTCGCGTTCAGTGCGCGGCCGACTTTTGCAGCAGCCGTGGTGGAACTGAACGACGGCACGCGAATCCGCGCCGATCGGCTGCAGGCCGATCCGGAGAGCGGCGAACTGCTGCTCCGAATTGTCCGACCGGGAATTGAAATCGTGCGGCGCGTGAAGCTCGACGATGTGAAAACCGCGAGTGTCGATGGCACCTTGGTCTGGAAGGCTGAGGCGCATGTTCCGGTCGCGGAACTTCCGCCATTCGAAGGGACGCCGTCTGATTCCTCAGGAGTCTCCGTTGCTCCCATCTGCATGCCGTTGCCGGCACCGGGAACGGTGATCGGCGTTCGCGTTGATCCGCTGAGCGCGTACGCGGGTTCTGTGTCGGCGGCGTATCCGGGCGGCGTGCCGCTCCAGGAAGTCGAGTTTGCACTTGAGCTGATGCGCGCCCGCAAAGCTCAGGATCTCCTGATGCCGATCCCGCCGCCGTTGGGAGCGCCTCCGCCGGTCGATCCCGCGGCCCCGCCGGTTCCGGATTTATCTCCTTCGACGGAATTGCGTCCCTCCGCTCTGCCGATGCGGAACCGCGTCCGATCGATTGCCGTCGCCGCGCGCCCGATCAATTCCCACGGCCGAATTGACTTTGATTCGCTCGAGCTCGACGTTCGCGCACTCGATCTTGAGGGACGCGTTGTTCCGGTCAATGGCACGCTGCAGCTCACACTCTGGGGGCAGCGGCAGGAACTGATTCGAACCATCGGCCGGGTGCTCAGCGCCGAACCGGGCGACGTTCTGAAACTGGGCGAATGGACGCGGAACCTGGATTCCCGCACACGGGCGATCACTGCCGCCGATGGCAATGTCGCAGCGACGTCGCGATTCGTTCTGCCGTTGTCGCGACCGTTTCCGGATCATGATCTCGACGTTGCAGCGCTCGGCGATCTGCACGTGAAGCTCGCCGTGCCGGGTGAGGGAGTCTTTGAAGCGACCGTGGAGGGAGTGCCTCTCCGACATCGCAGCCCGGCTCGCGATCAACGACTCATCGAAACCGGATCGTCTTTCTTTCCGGGCGAAGGGACGACCGACAGCGTGCGTCCTGCAGGCTCGTGGCGGTGGACGCGTCCGACCTCAGGGCCAGATCGCCGCGTCCTCTCCATCGAGCCGTAGCGTCAGGCATTTCGCACTTCCGCCTGCCTTGATGAACTCATCGAGTTCGGTGCTGTGCGGGGAGTAGCCTTTGGCCTTCAGCTCTGCCTCCAGGTTCGGGCAGCCGGCGTTGAGAACGACATTGCGGCGGAGCACAACGGCGTTGCAGCAGAACCGCTCCGCTTCCGTCGACTCGACGGCGATGAGATTCGGCACCTGCGCCTCGAGTGCCTGGCGGGCGTACTCGTCGAACGCGGGTGGGTAATAGATGGCTTCCGTCGCGCTCAACGGGCAGAAGCAGGTATCGAGGTGGTAGTACCGCGAATCGACGAGCTGCAGAGGAATGACACGGCAGCCGAGTCTTGTTCCGAGCCACTGCATTGCCGTGGCGTCGCTGCGAATGATGTATCCGGCGTAGAGAGTGTCGCCGCAGAAGAGGGCGTCTCCGGCTCCTTCAAAGCTCCAGGGCTCGGGTATGGTTTCGGTGGTAAATCCCTCGCGGCGAAACCACTCGTCATCGATCGCGGTTTCGCCTTGCCGCGCTTCGTGCCGGAAGCGCGAAAGAAAGACGGTGTGACGATACACCAGCCCGGCATTGGCGGTGAAGACGAGATCCGGCAGCCCCTGCACCGGCGTCATCAGCCGGATTTCCGCCCCCAGCGCGGTGAGAAGACTCAGAAGCGACTGCCATTGCTCTCTTGCACGCGCGGAATCGCTCTTCCGGCTCCGGCTCATCCACGGATTGATCTCGTACTCGATTCCGTAGAAATCGGGAGGGCACATCAGAATTGTGGGGGGACGAACTGTCATGGCTTCAGGTTGCATCAACGTAGTTCACCCGGATCCGGCATCGGAATCATATCTCTCGGTTCCGCGAGTGAGAACATGAGATCCGGCAACGAAGCGGTGTTGCGTCCGTTGTGATCAGGCCGAACCCAACCTTGCCGGCTGTCGTCAAACTTCGGGATCGGCAGCGATGGGGAGCTTCCGCGAAGTCGCAGGAGGTTGCCGCTCGCTCGCTGGTCGAGTAGAACGCATGAGACGCGGCTACCGGCCGCAGCACCGAGGACTTCGTGCCATCGAGGAACAACGTCATGGCGACTGCAGCGCTGTATCCCGAAACCTGGGAACTCGATTCGATTCTGCCGCATCCCGACACGGCAATGTTCGCCGACATCCTCGATGAATACCGGAAAGATCTGGAACGAGTGGCCGAGCTTTCCGATCGACTCCCCCCCGTTTCGACCGACTCGAAGGGGGTGCAAGCCTGGGTCGAGTTTCTGAAGCAGTACGAAGACGTCTCGCGGCGGGCGGGGGACCTCGCGTCGTTCATCGGCTGTTACAGCGCCGCCGATGCCGAGAACAAGAACTTTCAGAAGCTGGAAGCGCAGCTTGCGGCGCTCGATCCGTTTCGCGAACGAATGGGGACGAACGTCGAGCTCACACTGCGCGGCGCATCCGACGACGAAATTGCCGCGTTTGTCGCGGCGGATCCGTATCTTCAAAGCCTTCGCTATGTCATCCACGATCGCAGGCGGTTCGCGCGGCTCCGACTGCCCCGGGAACAGGAGCTGCTTGCGGCCGACCTTGCCGTGGATGGCCTTCACGCCTGGGGGAGGCTGTATGACCGCATCTCCGGCGAACTCAAGATTCGAGTGATGGAGAAGGGAGAGATTGTCGAGAAGTCGCCCGGGCAGGTGCAGTTCGATTCTCCGCAGCGTGCCGTCCGCGAAAACAATTTCTTCGCCGCGAACAAGGCGTGGTCGAGCATCGCCGACACCTGCGCCGACGCCATCAATCACATTGCGGGGACGAGGCTGACGCGATACCGGCGGCTCGACCTGGCGGACCATCTTGTTGCGCCGCTGTCGCACAACCGGATGCGCCGGGAGTCTCTCGATGCGATGTGGAACGCAATCAACGCGCGCAAGCCGGTGCTTGTCGAGTACATGAACCGGAAGGCAAAGATGCTCGGGCTCGAGAAGCTCGCCTGGTACGACCTGACCGCACCCCTTCCGCAGGGGGATGCGAAGTCTTCGGAGAAACTGGCGTATGACGATGCGTGCAGACTCGTCATCAGCACGTTCACGGCGTTCAGCCCCGACCTCGGAGACTTTGCGCGGAACGCACTCGAGAAGCAATGGATTGAGGTCGAGAACCGCCCCGGCAAACGGCAGGGGGGATTCTGCACCGGCTTCCCGACAAGCCGTGAATCCCGAATCTTCATGACGTTCACCAACACGGCCGACAGCATGTCGACCCTCGCGCACGAGCTGGGGCATGCCTACCATTCGCACGTGCTCCGCGACGAGCCGCTGTTCCTGCAGGACTACCCGATGAACCTTGCGGAGACCGCATCAACCTTCGCGGAAGCGGTTCTTGTCGACCAGCGCCTGAACGAGACCCGGACCAAGGAAGAACAACTCGCCATCCTCGACAACATGGCTTCCGACAGCGTCGTCTACCTGATGAACATTCACTGCCGCTTCCTCTTCGAGAATCTTTTCCACACCGAACGCGTGAAAGGAGAAGTGAGCGCGGCGCGCCTGTCGGAATTGATGATTGCCGCTCAGAAGGAAGCCTACTGCGACGGGCTCGCGGCCGACGGCTGGAATCCGAATTTCTGGATCTCGAAGCTTCATTTC
>JBFWWA010000111.1:0-10333 GCA_050246455.1 Planctomycetaceae bacterium | reverse complement strand
CCGGCGGCAAAGTCTACAGCGAGACGCGCGAAGTCGTCGTCCCGCCGGAGAAGCGTGTGGTCAATGTTTCCGGCGTGCCGAACGCGAACGACTACAAGCCCGGCGCGCCGGCCAACGTGCAGCTCAAGCTCACCGATATCGACGGCAAGCCGATCGTCGGCTCGACGGCGCTCACCGTCTACGACAAGTCGGTCGAGTACATTTCAGGGGGCTCGAACGTTCCCGAAATCCGCGAGTTCTTCTGGAAGTGGCGACGGCACCACCTTCCCCAGACCTACTCCAGCCTGAATCAGCAGTTCCACAACCTGCTGCGCGAGCGCGAAACGGGAATGGGAAACATCGGCGTCTTCGGCGACCTGGTCGATGAATCCGCTGTTGCAAACGGAGGTACGATGCCGATGCGTGCACGCCAGTTCGGCGCGCCGCGAAGCATGATGGCTAAAGATGGGGCGATGCCGGAATCGGCCGCACCGGCGGCGATGGAAGCGAAGTCCGAAAGTGGTGCCGCAGGGAGCGAGGTTGAATCGCAGCTTGTCCAGCCGACAGTGCGCTCCGAATTCGCAGACACCGCCTATTGGGCGGGATCAATCACCGCCGACGAGAACGGCCTCGCGGAAATCTCGCTGAAGATGCCCGAGAATCTGACGACGTGGAAGATCCGTGCCTGGACCATGGCGCACGGCACAAAGGTCGGGCAAGGGGAAGCCGATGTCGTCACGTCCAAGAAGCTTCTCGTCCGGCTGCAGGCACCGCGGTTCTTCGTCGAGAAAGATGAAGTCGTACTCTCCGCCAATGTGCACAACTATCTCGATTCCGCCAAGTCGGTGAAGGTATCGCTCGAACTCGAGGGGAAGACGATCGAGGCGACCGATGCCGTCGAGCGCACTGTCGAAATCCCCGCCGGTGGCGAGAAACGCGTCGACTGGCGCGTGAAGGTCGTCGCGCCGGGTGAAGCGGTCGTCCGCATGAAGGCGCTCACCGACGAAGAGTCGGACGCGATGCAGATGAAATTCCCGGTCCGTGTGCATGGCATGCTCAAGACCGAATCGTTCGCGGGATCGATCCGTCCCGACAAGAACAGCTCGAAGTTCGGCGTTGATGTGCCGGCCCAGCGGCGCATCAGGGAAAGCCGTCTCGAAATCCGGTACTCGCCCACGCTCGCCGGAGCGATGGTCGACGCCCTTCCCTACCTCGTCAGCTACCCGCACGAGACGACCGACTGCACCCTGACACGCTTCGTGCCGACTGTCATCACGCAGAATATTCTCAAGCGGATGAATGTGGATCTCGCGGATGTGAAGCAGAAGCGGACCAACCTCAACGCGCAGGAAATCGGCGACGATGCTGCTCGCGCCGCGGGCTGGAAGCGATACGACCAGAACCCCGTCTTCGATAACGACGAAGTCGCTGCGATGGTCAAGCAGAACGTGCAGAAGCTGACCGACATGCAGCTCAGCGACGGCGGATGGGGCTGGTTCTTCGGCTGGGGGGAATATGCCTCGCCGTACCAGTCAGCGTCCATTGTTCACGGCTTGCAGATTGCCCAAGCCAACGACGTCGCACTTGTTCCGGGAGTCCTCGAAAAGGGCATCGCCTGGCTGAAGACGTATCAGGCGGAGCAGGTCACGAGGCTCAAGAACTATGACAAGACTGACAAGGACAAGAACCGTGTCGAGCCGTACAAGCAGTATGCCGACAACATCGACGCGCTCGTCTACATGGTTCTTGTCGATGCCGGCCAACCCCAAGGCGACATGCGGGAATTCCTTTATCGCGACCGGACGCACATTTCTGTGTACGCGAAAGCGATGTACGGCCTCGCGCTCCACAAACAGAACGAGACCGAGAAGCTGGCGATGATTCTCGAGAACATCGATCAGTACCTCGTGCAGGACGACGAGAACCAGACCGCTTATCTCAAGATGCCGGAAGGTAGCTACTGGTGGTTCTGGTACGACAGCGAGGTGGAATCGAACGCGTACTACCTCAAGCTTCTCGCGAAGACCGATCCGAAGGGGGAGAAAGCTTCACGGCTTGTGAAGTATCTCCTCAACAACCGCAAACACGCGACCTACTGGCAGAGCACTCGCGACACGGCGCTCGCGATCGAGGCGCTCGCGGAGTTTCTTGTTGCCAGCGGCGAAGACAAGCCCGACATGACGCTCGAAGTCTGGCTTGACGGCAAGAAGCACAAAGAAGTGAAGATCAACGCCGACAATCTGTTCAGCTTCGACAACAAGTTCGTCCTCGAAGGGGATGCCGTCGAATCCGGAACGCATACCGTCGAACTCAAGAAGCAGGGAACCGGCCCGGTCTATTACTGCGCCTACCTCACGAACTTCACTCTTGAGGAACAGATTGACGCGGCAGGACTCGAAGTGAAGGTGAACCGCAAGTACTACAAGCTCACGCGGAAGGACCAATCGACAAACGTGGCCGGCTCACGCGGTCAGGTCGTCGAACAGCGAGTTGAAAAGTATGAGCGAACGGAGATTCCGAATCTCGGCTCGGTGAACAGCGGCGATCTCGTTGAGATTGAGCTCGAAATCGACAGCAAGAACGATTACGAGCACATCATCTTTGAGGACAAGAAGGCAGCGGGCTTCGAGCCGTTCGACGTCCGGAGCGGATACAACTCGAACAGCCTCGGTGCTTACATGCAGCTCCGTGATGAACAGGTGACGTTCTTCGTCCGTCGGCTCGCGCGTGGCAATCACAGCGTCAGCTACCGCATGCGGGCGGAGACTCCCGGCAAGTTCAGCGCCCTGCCGACCGTCGCCTCCGGCATGTATGCACCGGAACTCAGGGGGAACTCGGACGAGATCAAGATTCGGATCGAAGAAGGGCTCTCCCCCCGTGCGGAAAGCGCTGCCGGGGAGTGAAGTGGGGACGCTTCTTGTGAACACCCGGGGAAAGCATGCCCTGGAGTTTCCTAGCGAAGCATCTGACGCGCCATCGCGGCACGCCACCGCGCAACGTCAGCGTCGGTGATGTGATAGACATCGATCGAGTACCCGATGCGGGCCGCCGGTTCGAAGAACCCGAAATACGCGAACTCGCCGATGTCGGCGGGTCGGAACTTCCCGTTCCCGTCGCGCAGCACGTGCGGGCGACCCATCACGAAGTTCACGCTCACGGCGTACCAGCCGGGCTGCGGCATGCGCGACGGCGGAAGGTGGTAACGAATTCCGATATCCGCTTGATGGCGTGCGCCGACAAAGCTCGGTGGGACCGTGCTGAAGTAGGCGAGCCCGATCTCGTCGTGCCCGTTTGCATCCATCCATTCCTTCAGTCCGCGGAGATCCTGCCCCCAGTCAAGATTCGAATCGAGCAGGTGCGCGCGCCCGCCGACCGGGCCGCCGGCAAGCTCGTTGAAGTACGTGATGTGATTCGGGTGATAGCGCAGCGATGCGCAGGCCACGAGAGTCAGCAGCGCGACCACCGCCGTTCGCGCGCGGAATTTCGACCAGTCGCACCACTGAGCCGACTGCGCCGCAAAGAGAATCAGAAACGGAACGGCAGGAAGGATGTAACGGATGCCAAGCTGCATTCCTCCGGCACTCGCCGCGAGGATCATCGCCGCCGCCGGCACGAGAATGGCAGCCTGCAGCCGGCCATTTCGCGAAACAGCACCGGGACTTACCAGAAACAACGCCGCGCAGACGATCAGAAGCTGCAACCCGTGCGACAGCTTGTACAGCAGCGTCATCGGGTAGTAGCTCGCGAATCCCTCCGTGTTCCATTGCCCGTCGAGAAAGACCGGGTGCGGACTCTCCATGATCTGCTTCTGCCGGTCAAGGCCCGCAATGTACTGCCGAGGAAGCGGAACAGGAATGTGCTGGAGTGCCGCAACGCCATTCAAGCGGGAAAGAGTCTGACTGCGGAACGTGTAACTTCCGAGCGAGGCAAAACTGCCGTCGAAAAGATATCCGGCGTTCCAGACAAGACCGCAGAGCACGCAGACCATCGTTGCGTGCGAAACCGTCCGTTTCCATCCAATCGGAGGCATCTCCGAGTTCCGCACGCGTCGAATCAGCCAGACCGCAAGACTGAGCGGAATCAAGAGGACGCTGGTGTACTTCGCGACTTGCGCAAGACCGAGCAGAACTCCCCAGACAACCGTCCGTGTCCAGGTCGGCTGCGCCGCATGCTTCCAGGCCGCGAATAGTGTGAAGACGAAGAACGCCGCCGCTCCCAGATCCGTCGTAACCAGCGAACCATGCGCAAGAATGTTCGGGCACGCCAGCCAGAGAACTGCTGCGAGCAGCGCAGCCCTGTCGCCGAACAGCTCCCGCGCCCAGATCGCGAGGGTCAGTCCCGTAGCAACCGTCAGCAGTACGATCATGAATCGGCCGATCGTATACCAGCCGTCGTAGTTCCCGGACGAAGGCGTTGCGAGCGGATTCTGGCGAGCGTGTTGCACGAAGGCATCGCCATACGCCGTTGCATCGGCTTGATAGTCGACTGCGAAATCCTTCGCAAACGGATGAAGCAGCAGCGGTGCAGCAGCCGCCATGCGAATGAGAGGCGGGTTGAGATTGTCGTAGTCGAACCGGCCGGTCTTGAGATTCAGAAGCCCGACCGGCAGATGCCAGTATTCGTCGTGCGTCACGGTCAGCCGTCGCGCAGCATCGCAACCGAGCACAAGCTGCAAGGCGAAAACAGCGCCGACGAACAGCCGGAGCTTCCGAGATACAATTCCCGTTCCGGGATCTCGGCCTGAAGCCCGAAGCCCGACGCTTGAAGCCTCTTCCCCGTAGCCGGTAGCCGGTCGCCGGTCGCCGGATCTCACTGGATCAAATCCTCCAGCAACGAGCGCTCCATCGCTTCGGCGGCGATCGCATGCGCGCGCTCGTTCGGATGTGCGTCGAAGGCGTTGACGGTGAGGTTCTCGCTTGCGTGTTCGCGAAATACCGGTTCGAGATCGAGGACTCGGATCCCCTGCTCTTTGCATAACGCCGCCAGTTTCGCATGGGCGTCGAGCAGAGGATTCTCGGGGCCGAGCTGATGCAGGAATGGAAACAGAGCGACTCGCAGCTCGACGTTTTTCTCGCGACAGTCGTTGCGAAGTTGCGTGATCTTCTTCGAGAGCAGATCCCACTGCGTCGTCTGGTAGCACTCGGCGAGCGCGTCAAAATACGACCGCGAGTCGGGATTCCGCGCTTGCAGGAACCGGTAGTACAGCCAGTTGTAGAGGTATGTGTCCCGCCAAAGAAAGAAACTGGGCGCTTCGGTGTAAATCTGACCGAGCGACTTCTTGATCGGTGTGTTCCAGTCGAGTTCGCCCGACGGGCTGAGCATCGGAAAGCCTTCAATGTCGTTCATACAGTAGACGTAGACGACGTAGCTCATGTCGTTGCCGTCGATGAGCAGCTTGTGGATGAAGGCTTCGATCTGCGACGTCTCCCAGCCCGGCTCGGCGAGATTCGAGACGACAAACTTGCCCGGCTTTACGGCATCCAGCTTCGACCGGATGCGGTCAGAGAAACGGTCGGCCATATTGTTGATGCCGTGCCCCGCCGTGAAACTGTCTCCGACGAATGCAATCCGCTTCTTGCCGCCGGTCACGAATTTGGTGAACGGTTCGGAGTCGCGATTGCCGAGCGGTGGGGAGCGTTCCGCATCAAGATGCCGTCGGAACCAGCGCTTCGAGATGTTGGTGACGTCGAAGGTGTCGCTCCTGTCGACGAAGAGGGCGAACGTTGCCTCCGCCGCGGTTGCGAATGCCAGCACCATCCAGAGCGACAAGCCGGCATGAATTGCCGCGACCTTTCCGCGCCGGGCGCGGTGCTTTCGTCGAAGCCACAACAGGCCGAAGAGCGCAGCGACCAGCCCGACCGTCCACAATGCGAGGACGATGCAGTAAGTGAGATCGTGAATCAGGAGATCGATCAGGAGCAATTCAATTCCCTGCGGGTTCGGTGTCTGAGCGCCGCCGCTTCAGCACAATGAAGTATCCGTCGGTGTCGTCGGGGAGCAATTCCCATTCGTCTTTATGGTCCCGATACTCGCGCAGCTGGTCCGGCGATCGGATCTTGCTGTAGGGATGCCGGGTATCGATCACAATGTAGTCCGTGTCGTCCGGGACCTTCAATTCGTAATTGCTGACAGCACGCGGATAGTCGCTGTAGTCGTAGGATCGTTCGTAGTGCGTGAATCTCGGGTGGATGAAGTCGGTTGAAGCCACTTTCGCGGTCGTGGGAATCTTCTGAACGACGCGCTTCGCCATCACCGCCCGTTGACCGGGGACATACAGGTTTCGCCAATAAAACGCCGATCCGGGATCCCAGAATGTTAGTCCGAGCGGGCTCAGGCTGAGGAATAGCCCGCTTGCGAGTGCGCAGGTCCACGTGAAATGAGCTGCGAATCGCTGGACCGATTCGTCGGAACCCGCGATGGGCCTGGAGTCGCGCTTGGCAAGCCGCGACGTCAACCACGCTCGAAACGATCCCACGTTTCCGAGCCCCGCCGCCGCAGCCCAGAAAATGATTGGAACAATCGGCGCGTGAAAGTGATGCCGAGGATCGCGCGCAACTTCGTTCAGACAAAGCGTGACGAAAACCGGTACGCCGACAGCCAGCCGTCCCGGCGAAAGCAGCGGAACAAATCCCAGCGGTAGCAGCACCGCCAGAATGTAGACAACCGTTTGTGTTGTGAACAATTCCTGGTACAGGAGGACGGGGTTCGTCGCCATATTCCAGACGACTTCCGTGAGACTCTTGCCGAATTTCGAGAAATAGCCGGCGTAGTGAATCTCTTTCCAGTCGCGGAACCAGAGAATGATGACGCGCGTCGCGAGAACAAGATAACAGAAATTGAAGAGCGCGATGCCGAGCCCGAGGAGGCGATCGAGTTTCGGATTGCGGGTTCCGGATGGCGGTTTGTCGGCTGCTCCTCGCGAACTCAGCCACGGCTTGAGTGCGATCCACGCCCCCAGACATGCGAGGATGATCGCCCAGTCTTCCTGCGCGGTGAGCGTCAGCAGCAGCCACACAATCATCGATTTGTAGTTCCGCCGTTCGAACTGATCGAGCGCGAAGAGTACCATCGGCACTCCGAACGCGTTCGGTCGGAAGGTCTTGAGATCGATCGCGATGTCGAGGAACTGCAACGGGAAGTAAAGGAGATACGCTGCTCCAAGGCATGTCCCCGCAAGTGCTGAACCTGTGTGCCGGCGTGCGAGCCAGAAGACCGGGATCGCTCCGGTTGCGAGGATCGCCGACTGGCAGAGTTCAAGGAGCAGATGCGAAGGCCACAAGAGATAAATCGGTAACAGGAAGAGATGAACGACCTGCACATGTTCGCCGAGGAAGAGCCCCTGATCGAGATAGCTGCGGAATCCTTTTCCGTGCGAAAAATTCCAGAGATGCTCCTCGTACATTGCGGAGTCGCCGTGCGGGAGCAGGAGTGCGCGGTAGAGTTGCCAGTTCATCGCCGTGAACACGACGACATAGACCGCCATCAGGATCCAGATGCCGAGCGGAATTCGATATCCATCCCGGCGATGCGATTGAACGGAAGCCGCATGCGTTCTCTCCCCCGCTCCCTTCGCCGGAGCGGAGCCCGATGTGAGGGGGGTTTGCGCGCTCCCTGCCGAGCCCGCAAGCATGCACAATGTCGCCATCCATCCGCCACCTGCCAATCCCAACCAGAAATGTGGCGTCCCGAGCAGGAGCGCTTCGAGCGACGTGAATCCCGTCGCAAACGCGGCGATGCGTGCCACTTCCCACGAACCGGCAAAGATTCCCCAAAGCCAGCCGAAGGCGCCCCAGGCGCCGAGCGATGCTGAAACGCTCCAGCCGGTGCGCCGCGAAATCCACCAGGCACCCGTCAGCCAGGTCGTAATGGAAAACAACAGGACGGCGAAGAAGAGCGGGCCGAGCGGAAGGTCGACCACAATCTGGCCATTCGGCTGCGGCACGGCCGCTCCGCCCAACGCGCCGACGATTCGCTGCCAGGACGATGTGCTGAAAAAGATCGTCGCAGTCGCGGAACTCTGCAGCAGCGTCTGTGCTGCCACTGCAAATAGGGCCGACGCGATCAGAATGACAATCATCGCCACGGGCAGGCGGTGTGGCGAAGGGTCTTGAGATTCGCGCATCGTGGCCGGCATGAAAAACTCAATCGCGGAAACGCATCGAAAACTGCCGGCAACGACGGGAATTGCAGCCGGAACTCTCAGTCTAACACCGGCCGGGAGGAGGCAGTAGGGACGATACGTCCGGGGTCGTCGACGCCTCCCCCGCATCTAGAAGCGGAAGATGCGTTACCTGCGGGGACGAGCATCCCGATGGACCGCCCCTTTGCCGAATCGGAACGGCTCGGGTGCCATCTCATAGCCGGGCCGCATGCCGACATTCAGCAGGAGTCCGAGCGCGAGACAGGTCGCGAGCAGACTCGAACCGCCGTAACTGACCAGCGGCAACGTGAGACCGGTGACCGGCATCAGGCCGACCGTCATCCCGGCGTTGATGATGACCTGCGTGGCAATGAGCGCGACGATACCCACTGCGAGCAGCCGGCCGAACGGTTCGCGCGTCGCACCGGCAATCGCGAGACCTCGCGCGAACAGGACGAGGTAAATTCCCAAAGTGAGCGCGCCCCCCCAAAGTCCCCACCGCTCCCCCACGAGGCAAAAGATGAAGTCCGTTCGCGCAGCGGGGAGGTGATAAGCGAGCGGATCGTCGAGCGTTGTTCCGCCGAGTTCGCTGCCGAGCGGCCCGCCGAGAGCCAGGACCTGTTTCGACTGATGGAGATGGTAGTCGTCCCCCTTCGGAGCGGGCCCACCGTCGCGCTGCACGAAGAGTGTGACGACGCGCGACTTCTGCTCTGCACTCATTCCCATCCAGAGTACGGGAAGAACTGCAACTCCCAGAAATGCAATAAAGACAAGATGCCGGGGCCGTGCACCCGCCGCAAAAAGCATCGCGAAGAGGATCGGCAGGAAAACAAGAGACGTGCCGAGGTCCGGTTCCTTCAAGATCAGGCCCACCGGCAGCAGCGTGAGAACGAACGGAATGAGCAGCCCGAAGAGCCGTCGGTAGTTGTCGCGATACATCAGGTAGTGCGCGAGCGCCATCATGTAGGCGAGTTTCATCATCTCGGAAGGCTGGAAGTCGGCAATGCCGAGGGGAATCCAGCGCTGGGCTCCTTGGCGGATCGGCATAAAGTAGACGACGACAAGTAGCACGAGGCTGACGAAGAACAGGGGATACGCCAACCTTCGCCACGCCCGGTAAGGGACTGCGGTTGCCGCGAAAAGAGCGCCGATTCCGATGATCGACCAGACGAGTTGACGCGCGAAGTAGTTGCTCCTTCCGGCCAGCTCGTCGCCGCGCAGGATTCCGGTAGCACCCATCGCCATGAGCGCCAGCGTGCAGACCACGACTGTCCATGGGACTCGTCGAAACCACTCGGCGGCGGTCACGGGGCTGCTCCTTGAACGACGAAAACCGATACTCCTGCCAAATCTCGCGGCATTTTGTAACCCATTTCGACAAACCGGGGAACAGCGGTTGAAAGCTGTATTCCCGATGAAAAATGCGGAGATTCTACGGAAGTTGCAGCGGTCGTCTGCCGTAACGGTCGCGACGGGATTCGCTGTGCAGCATCCGATTCGATCCGTTAAGCTGACGGGATGGGGGCATCTTACAACCGGGGCCTGCGGCGGTTCGTCGCGTTGTGCCCCATCACCGCGGCCATCATTCTGGCCTCTCTTCTTCTTCACGCCGCCGTCCTCGTTTACGAGTTGCGAGGAGAGACGGAGGTTTACCGCCGCCTCGGGGCGGTCGAAACGCTCACGCTGTTTCAAGTTGGCGAGAAGGACGGACCGCTCGTTCCCGTGCCGCAGATGTCCGGACCGTTCGAGTTATGGGACGGCCAATGGTGGCGGATCCTCGTCAGCGCGTTTCACCATGGCGGGATGCTGCATGTCGCAATGAACGGAATTGGAATCGCCGCTCTCGGGTGGCTGCTCGAACCGCGACTCGGAAGCGCTCGCTACCTGCTCTTCTTCCTGGCGGGAACCATGATCTCGATGCTACCGGAGTTCCTTCTGGAACATCAGGCCGTGGGGTTGTCTGGAGGTGTGTACGCCCTGTTTGGAATGCTCCTTCCCCTCCGCCGCCGCGACCCTGATGTCGAGTCCATTCTTACGCCGCAATTTGTTCGGTTCGGTCTGGCGTGGCTCATCGGATGCGTTCTGTTCACGCAGATCGGCATCGTGCATATTGCCAACGCCGCGCACTTCACCGGTTTCATCTACGGCTGGATTGCCGGGCAGGTCTGCTTCGGCGCGTTCCGCTCATCGACGCTGATTCGCTGGAGCTTCGTG
>JBFWWA010000110.1:0-10364 GCA_050246455.1 Planctomycetaceae bacterium | reverse complement strand
GACCTTTGCGATCGGCCTCTGGGCCTGGTTCTTTCGATACCTCTTCTTTGCATTCGAGAAGCCGCTGTGGCTTATGATCGGCGGCATCTCGCTTCACGGCGTCTGCCACGTGTTCCTGATCATCGTGAATCAACTCTACGTCGACGCGCAGAGCCGTCCGGATATTCGCGCCAGTGCGCAGAATCTTTTCGCATTCATCACCGCGGGAATCGGCATGCCGGTCGGTTTCTACGTCAGCGGCAAGCTCGGCCAGATGAGCATCGACCCGATGACGGGGCATACCGACTACCGGCTCTTCTTTTCCGCCCCTGCAGCATTGTTGCTCTGCCTGCTGTTCATTTACTGGCGGTGGTTCGACGATCCCTCCGGCGCCAATCACTCTGAAGCGGACGCCGTAGCGAAAGTCCCGGGTCGGGCGGCAGGCTAGCAGCGTCGCTTCCTGCTCCGGTTGACGGATCCCTACCGCTCGGTCGCACTCAGGCCAAGCTGGGAAAGAATCTCCCGTTCGCGGCGGCGCATGATGTCGCGCTCGGAGTCGGTCAGATCGTCATAGCCGGCGAGATGCAGCAGGCCGTGGACGACATAAAGCGTGAGCTCGTCGATCGGTCGCCACTGATATTCGACTGCCATACGACAGGCCATGTCGGCACTTGCGATCACTTCCCCTTCGATCCGCAGGCCGCGGCCGCGCGGTGCAGCCGGATCGTCCGACGAATCGACATCCGCGGACTCGCTTTCGAGGAGAAAGCTCAAGACGTCGGTGTCGTAGTCGTGGTTGAGATGACGCACGTTGAGCTGGCGGAGCGTCGCATCGTCAACAATCGCGATGCTGATCACGGCGCGATCGATCTGTTCCGCTTCGAGGACCGTCTCTGCAACTCTGCGAATCCGGTCCTCGTCGATCGTGAGCGACGCCTGTTCGTTGGCGATTTCAATTTCGTACATTGGATCGGAGTCAGGTTTCAGGGGTCAGGCGATGGGGATCAGGGTTCAGCCGGAGAAACCGGCGACAAGTCGGTCGGCTTGAACTTACCGGAAGCCCGAAGCCTGACAACCTGAAGCCCGCGCTCACGCGGTCCGCTGTTCGGGATACTTGATGCGGCCGTGGTAAATTCCAATCAGCGATTTGACGAGCGAATCCTCCACCTGCTGAATCTCGCTCAGAGTCAGCGAGCACTCGTCAAACTGGCCGTCGAGCAGCCGCTTGAGCGTCAGCTCGTGGACGAGCGTTTCGATTCGCTTCGGAGTCGGGTCGCTCAAGGTCCGGCTTGCGCTCTCGACGGCATCCGCAAGCATCATCACCCCGGCTTCGCGCGTCTGCGGTTTGGGGCCGGGGTATCGGAAGGCCGATTCTTCGACCGTCGTCCGCCATTGCGGCTGCTCTTCGGCAAGCCTTGAGGCCTCGTGGTAGAAATACTCGACCAGTGTAGTGCCGTGATGCTGTTCGATGAAATCGACGATTGCCTGCGGAACATTATGCTGCCGCGCGAGGTCCACGCCGTCTTTCACATGGCCGATGATAATCAGCGTGCTCATGGCCGGCGCGAGGTTTTCGTGGCGGCTCTCCATTCCCTCGACCACATTCTCGACGAAGTAATGCGGTTTGAGCATCTTGCCGATGTCGTGGAAGTACGCCCCGACGCGCACGAGCAGACCGTTCGCACCAATGCTTTCGGCCGCGGTTTCACCCAGAGTGGCGACCGCGATGGAATGGTTGTACGTTCCCGGAGCGCGTCGCACGAGTTCCTGCAGCAGCGGATGCGAAACGTCGCTCATTTCGAGCAGGCTGATGTTCGTGACGACTCCAAACCATGACTCGATAAACGGCAGACTCCCCGCCACGAGATAGCCGGCGACGAGACACCAGCCGGCACCGCGCAAGCTTTTCACGAAAAGATTGGGGTCGTCGAACTCCCCGGAGAATGACTGGCCGAGGAGCAGGCCGGTTCCCCACGTCACGAGAAAACAGGCGCCCGCAGACCAGAAACCGACTTTGATCAGCGTGGATCGTGACGGAACGCTCGTGAGCGGGAGCACGGAAGCAACTGCAACGCTCAGGAGTACCGCGAACTGCCCGAGGTTCCCGCTGGTTGAAAATGTGACGATCAGCGCGAGCACAAAAGCCGTGAGAATTGCGAGTTCCTGATCGTAAACGACGGCGATCACCATTACGGCCACCGCGACGGGAACAATCTCCGCACGCCACGGGTCGTAAGAGAGCAGGCGCGCGCTCGCGACTGCCACGACAATCGAGCCGAGAAAAACGCAAAGCTTCGGCAGCTTCTGGATGATCTGCGGCTGGTTGTTGACCAGATAATGACCCACAAGAACAGCCAGCAGCACCAGCAACGTCACCGATGTGAAGAGGTGAATCAGCTGCCGTCCGAGACCCATGCGCTTGAGATACGCCTGATACTCGGTCGCAAGAACGGTTCGCCGCTCCTCGTCGATCAGCTCCCGCGGAGCGACCAGAGGATCGTTGCGCGCAATGCTGACGGTGACGTCGGGAACACGGCTGCGTGCCTCCCGGCGTCCCCGTTGCGTGGCGACGCTGTCGTACTGCAGCGTGACCGGCGACTGCGAAAGCAGCCAGCGCTGGATCGCGTTGCGGTTCAGTTGCAGATCGGGATACTGCGGCCATGCCTTTCCGACGGCGCCCGTTTCTTTGAGGACTTCACTCAACTGCACTTCAGCCAGCGAGACGACTTCTTCCTTGTCTCCCCCGCCGAGCGGGACGATCGCGATGACGCGTCCAGGCCGGATATCGTTGCGAGCGAGATCGTCAGCTCGCACCACACCATGTTTCTTGAGCGGCGCGATAAACAGCTCGAACTCGGCGATCACGTCGTCAATCCGTTTTCCGACGGTGCCGTCTTCCATGCCGATGTTCGCCTTGAGCGTAATGAATTCCTGCTCGAGGCTCTTGGCCGCTTCATTCCCCTCCGGCTTGTTCTCGCCCGTCTGCTCCGGCGCGAAACCAAACGCCGCACGCGTTTCCGCAGGGAGATCGGCGATTGTTTTTGCCTGCGCGACCTGCCCGAGGTCGCTTCTGAGGCGTGCCGGAAGCAGCCGAAGCGGCTCCGGATTGTGAATGAAAATGTTCGGGGCCTGCTGTTCCGCTTCGGCGCGCGCCTGATCGGTCAGCACGCGATGCGCCAGCTGAAAATCGGTCCGCGCACTGATTCCGTGGTCGGCAACATCGTTGAGACGAAACGGAAACGGCGGCTTCCAGCCTTCAATTGCAACCGCAAGCGCGGCGATGGTCACGCCGCAAATGAGCAGCCGAACCGAAACGGCGCGGTTCTGTACCGTTTCCGCGATCCAGCCCCGGAGCGTGGCATCGCGGCGCAGTGGAACCACGCGCGACGTCCGCCGTCTTTTTGAATTGAAAAGCGCCATGAATTTCGACCGGTCGAACCGGAGTGTAGAGCCGGCAGTTACTTCTTGCGGGACTTCGCGGCCTTCTCGTCCTTGTCGTAGGCGTCGACGATGTCTCTCACCAGGCGATGGCGGACGATGTCGCGACCGGTCAATCGGACGACTCCGACCCCTTCGATGTTCACGAGCCGCTCAGTTGCGTCAATCAAACCGCACTCGATGTGCGGCGGGAGGTCGATCTGTGTGACGTCACCGGTTACGACAATCTTCGAACTGTTTCCCATCCGCGTCAGAAACATCTTCATCTGCGTGACGGTCGAGTTCTGCCCCTCGTCAAGAATAATGAACGTGTTATTCAATGTGCGGCCGCGCATGAAGGCCAGCGGCGCAATCTCGATGACGTCCTTCTGGAGATACTTCTGAACCGTGTCGTAGTCGAGCATGTCGTTGAGCGCGTCGAGCAGCGGGCGAAGGTACGGGTTCACCTTCGCGAAGATGTCTCCCGGCAGATAGCCGAGCTTCTCGCCCGCTTCGACGGCCGGCCGCACGAGAACGATCTTCCGGACGTTCTCGGTTCGCAGCGCATTGATCGCCATCGCCACGGCAAGATAGGTTTTACCCGAGCCGGCTGGACCCGTGCAGAAGACGAGGTCATTCTGTTCCATCGCCCGGACGTATCCGGCCTGGCCATCACTCCGAGGGTGAATCTTCCGCGCACGCGCGAAGACGTCGATCCCGCCTTCAGTCGACGGGCCGTTCCGGCGTTCGTCCTTGAGAACGCTGCGGACCTCGTTCTCCTGCAGGCGGCCGGTTTTCTCGATGATCGACTTGAGCTGGGAAAAAACATCCAGCCCGCGCCGTATTTGCTCGTCGTTCCCTTGCAGCCGAAGCTCGTCGCCCCGGAGCACTACGTCGATTCCGACCGTCTCACGAACTTGTCTGAGAAACTCGTCACGAGCTCCGAAGAGCGTTCGAATCTGATCGTGATCGGAAAAAGTGATCGTCGCTTCGGACATGCCTTCTTTCGTTGGAACGGAGAAGAGCCCGGCAAACTCCCCCCGGGCTCGATGTCTCAATTCTACTGCGCCGCCAACGCAGCGGAAAGGAGCCCCTTGGCGAAATGCCCAAAGCATTGTGCAGTTACGTCTTGGGGCGATGTGCCGGGAGTGCGCCGTTTGCGGGATCGGATCGGCTTTTCGCACCGGAAGCTGCTCGCTGATCCGGTTTTCAATTGCAGCAGTCAGACTCCGCAGAACCGGGCAGGACTTCCCGGCGATCAGGAAAAATCTCAGCGAGCGAAACAGCTCCCTTAATGGTCGCATCAAAAACCGGCGGTTTCTGCCGATTCGCAGCCGTTTCGGTGCGTTTACGACGGTTCGGCCATCGGCGTTATGGAACGATTCCCGACACGACGCGAACGGTTAAGGAGCGCCTGAGCACGCAACGATTCAGCAGGGCTAAGAGTTGTTTCGGCAATAAGTTGCGGGTTGCTGGCAAACCGGAGAACTCACTCGGACGACGTCCCGCAGATCGGGCGATTCAACCGGCCGGTTCCGCTAAAGAACGGCTTGGAAATCGTTCGATCTAGGGGGTGGGATGGAAACCCTTGCGCAGAAGAATTGCGCGCCTCCAGGGATGGTGTGAGCGGGTCTCAGCTGCAAACACGGCCGCGACCTGCTCGATGAAGCGGACAATCCACCGACCATCGGAGCGGCTCCTACCGGACGGTCGAACTGCAGAGGCGGCTCAGCAAATGTACGAATCGTTTTTTGGTCTGAATCGGCGGCCATTCGGAAGCGCGCCGGATCTTGAAAGCTTCGTCGCCGTCGAGACGGCTCAGGACGCGCTCGCGGAGCTGATCCGCTGTGTCCGGGCGGGTGAAGGAATCGGCGTACTCACCGCTCCGGCGGGCCTCGGAAAGAGCCTGCTCTGTCGACGGCTGGCGGCGGAAATCTGTGCCTCGTTCGCGACGATCATCATTCCGAGCGCAAACTTCGCGACCCGCCGCTCGATGCTGCAAGCCATTCTTTACGAACTCGACCGTCCCTATCGGCAGATGGACGAGCAGGAACTCCGGCTCGAGCTGACAACCGCGATCCGCGACTACTCGCGAGAATACGAAGCGGTTGCGATGATTTTCGACGAAGCCCATTTGTTGAGCGCCCGGCTGCTCGAGGAGATTCGGGCAATCACGAATCTGATCGGTGACGGTGTGCCGCTTGTCCGAGTGGTCCTTTCCGGTCAGTTGTCGCTCGAAGAGAAAATGGCGGAGCCCGAGTTGTCGGCGCTCAATCAGCGGATCGGCTGCCAGGTGATTCTAACGCCGCTTTCACAGCGCGAATCGGCCGATTACATTCGCCAGCGCCTGCAGTTCGCGGGTGCAACTCGCGACATTTTTTCGCCGGACGCACGGCAGGTTCTCTGCCAGGCGGCCGATGGTTCACCACGCTGCCTGAATCAGTTAGCGGACCACAGCCTGATGCTCGGGTACCTTGCGAATGAGAAATCGATCGGCGCTGCGAGAGTCCGCGAAGCGCTGGGCGACCTGAAACAGCTTCCATTGCATTGGAATATTTCGACGGCGATGCAGGAACCGCTCCAGCAGTTGAGCGACGAAGCGAAGCGGACGCGAGAGACGCAGGACACCTCTCCGAGCGCGGCGGACATTGACGACCTTCGGAGCGCCCGCCAGACGGTCGACTATGAAGCCATCGAGATCGGAGAATCGGAACCGGTCGCTTCATTCGAGTTCGGCGGCGACGATGTCGCAACGTCGAAGCCGGCAGTGGCGGAAAACTCCGTGGACCGTTTACGAAGCATCGGCCGCGCCATGCCCGCTCCCGCTGCAGATCTTCGGACGCAGCAACCAAGCGTGGCAGCGGCCTTCGAGGAAGAAGTCGTCGTTGATCGGTATGCGAAACTCGACGCCGTACAGCCGCAGCTCGCCAAACGGAACCTGATGCAGTCGAATTCGAAGCCGATCGCGAAGCCGGCCAAAGTCGTGCCGTCGCAGAAAGTCACGACCGGGACGCATCCGACCGCCGAAGAACTCGACCAGCGGATTGAAGGCCTGATTCTTATGATCGACGACGCACTTGCGAACGAGTCGATCGAGTATCTGAACAGTCCGATCGGTTCCGACGACGTTTCGTTCGATGGCTCGGTCGGCGTTACGGTTTCCGTCGACGTCGACGCCGTGCACGGCGTCCGAGTGCAGCCGCAAGCCTCACCAGCGCCGGTTGCGACGAGCAAGCGGGCGACGTTCGATGTCGTGCTTCCGGAGGACGACGGGACCAGACGGCCATCGCGAAACTCGATGGAGTCGCAGGATCCGCACCTGCAGGAATCGGTGGAGCGGGCTCCTCGACCCTACGAGCAGCTTTTCAGCGAGATTCGGCGCCGCAAGGGTGCGTGAATTGGCGAACGACCTGGGTGTCAGTGTCGGTGGCTATCGGTCGCCAGTATTCACGTTCAAAGCGACGCCTCTCGGAAGTGGCATCGGTCCGTACGGCACACACGCTCCTAAAGCCCGACGCGCGAAAGGCTGAGCGCCCATTTCTGAAAATCGCGGTCGACTTCGTTGATCGAATCGACGCCGAACAGGCGGCAGAGCGCGCGCCGGCCGGTCGGGTCGACATCGGCCGATTCCCGGAACTTGCGGTAGAACGGGACGAGCATATTCTTCTGCTGAAGGTAAAGGCAGAGGTAACGGGCCTGCGCGTAGTCGACAGCCTGCTCCTCGCTCCGGACCCGCTGCGCCTGGAGCAATGATTCGAGCGGCTGAAGCTCCCCGTTGCGAATCGCGGGGACGAGAAACCGGAGCCGCCAGTTCGATTGACCGACGATGCGCAGTCCGTCGTCCGAGAACTCGCTTTGTTCATGAAGAGACGCGAGCCCTTCGTCGAACCATTCGGGCATCTCGGGGAAGTCGAAGTGGGCGAGGGCGTGCGTCAGCTCGTGCGCGAGCGTCCCGTTGCCTGTCGCGGCGTTGATCACGACCCGGCGGTCTCCGCGCTCATAGTACCCGGAATAGGCGACGCGCGGATTGCCGTCGAGAAGCTGCGCATACTTCTGGTACGACTCGTCGGCGGAGCAGATGAGGATTGTGATCGGCTCGTGGGGTTCCGTGTCAAAGTAGCTGACGAACAGTGCCCGGGCCGTCGTCAGGATTGTCTCGCGGTAGTGACGTTCAAGTTCCGCCTCGCGTAAATCTCCGGCGAGGACGAACGGCGTTCGCACCAGGATGCGGCAGCCCTCGCCGAGCTTCTCGGAGATCGCCGTTCCTCTGCGAAAGCATTTGTCGTCCAGCGAAGTCGGTCGCCGTTCGACCTCTGCGCGGGTTTGGGGAGCGGGGACCGGTTCGATTGGCGCAGCGGCGGCGCGGGCCGGCGTAAAGTCCGGCTGCAATTGCCAGTAGAGCGCTCCCACAATGAATGCGGGCACAACTCCAAGTGTCATCCAGCGAAACATGACTCGACTCAAGGTTTCTCGATTCGCGGAGTGCGACGCGGCGTCGCTTCGTCCCGGTCGCCAATTGAGAATTGTAAGAAATGGAACACGCGGCCAGAGATCAGAACGCGTCTCGAGCGGCGAATTGCGTGGATTGTCAGCCTGTTTGCCCCGTGATACGATCTAAATCGCAGAGTCCACGCAGCCGTTACGTTCCGATTCCGCCTCGGGAATCGGCCGCTCATTTTGAGCGTAACTGCTCACGTGGCATGCGTCGCGGACTTGTGAACGGTGGGGGAATGTCGGGCGATCGCAACGGCGGAAGCGAATTCCACCGGCATGACGCGCACCCCGCGTCGACCACCCCTGAAAGCCGCCAACTTGCTTCAAGGCGTGCTTCCACGATGACGAAATGCCTTATGTTTCGCGCAGCCAGGCAGAGCGCCCTCACTGCCGGCAGTCACGCGCATCGGCTTTTCGCATCAGATGCTGTCGATGACGACTCTCTGGACGGGCGCAGCCCGTGCCGACGAGAAACGCCGACAGTGCCTCCAGTGGAACAACGTCTTGAAGGAAACGGGCGTGCAGCAGAACGATTCAATTGCGACAACGAAAAGTTTATCAGTCAGTGGAGCCGCACGCCTCGGAGCGAAGCTGGCTCAACGGCGCCGACCGCTCGCCGACGTGGCCCGAAAACCCAGTCGGGATGAAGGATCGCCATTCACGATGTATCGCAATCTTGGCGCACATCTCGATACGGTCGACGGTGTCACCGGAACTCGCTTTGCAGTATGGGCTCCCAACGCCGCGGAAGTTTCCGTCATTTGTGACGCGAACCAGTGGACGCCGGGCAGAAATCATCTGAACGGCAGCGACAGCGGCGTCTGGAACGGTTTCATTCCGGGCGTGACCCACGGGAACCCCTACAAGTATTCGCTGCGTACGCGCTGGGGGCAGCAACTCGAGAAGACCGATCCTTACGCGTTCTACTGCGAGCTGCCGCCGAAATCGGCATCGATCGTTTACGACCTCGGAAACTACGAGTGGCACGACACGGACTGGATGACGCGCCGGCCGGAAATCAGCTGGCTGCACCAGCCGATTTCGATTTACGAAGTGCAGCTCGGTTCGTGGCGGCGTCCGAAGGATGGCCGCAAGTACTACAACTACCGCGAACTCGCGCACATGCTGGTCGATTACTGCCGTGAGATGGGCTATACGCACCTGCAGCTGATGCCGGTGACGGAGTATCCATTTGACGGCTCGTGGGGCTATCAGGCGACCGGCTATTTTGCGCCGACAAGCCGCTTCGGCACCCCCCATGACTTCATGTATTTCGTCGACTACTGCCACCAGGCGGGAATCGGCGTCTTCACCGACTGGGTCCCGGCTCACTTCCCGAGCGATGCCCATTCCCTCGGTCGGTTCGACGGAACGGCGCTCTACGAGCACGCCGATCCGCGGAAGGGGTTCCATCCCGACTGGGGAACGTACATTTTCAACTACGGCCGCAACGAGGTGAAGGACTTCCTGTTCTCGAGCGCACGGTTCTGGATTGAGCAGTACCACGTTGACGGTTTGCGCGTCGACGCTGTCGCATCCATGCTCTATCTCGACTATTCGCGCAAGAACGGAGAATGGATCCCGAACCAGTACGGCGGCCGCGAGAACCTCGAAGCGGTGCAGTTCCTCAAGGATCTCAACGTCCACCTCCACGGTGAGTTCCCCGGTGTTCTGACGATCGCGGAAGAATCGACGGCCTGGGGAGGAGTATCGCGTCCGGTTTACACCGGCGGTCTCGGCTTCAGCATGAAGTGGGACATGGGGTGGATGAACGACACGCTCCGCTATGTGCGGCGCGATCCCGTGCATCGCTCTTACCATCAGAACGACCTCTCGTTCCGGATGGTTTATGCCTTCTCGGAGAATTTCGTGCTTCCCCTGTCGCACGATGAAGTTGTGCATGGGAAGAAGTCGCTGATCTCTCAGATGCCGGGCGATTACTGGCAGCAGTTCGCGAACCTGCGAATGCTCTACGGCTATCAGTACTCGCAACCTGGCAAGAAGCTTCTCTTCATGGGAGGCGAACTCGGCCAATGGACCGAGTGGAACCACGATGCCGAAGTCGACTGGGCGCTCGTCGGACATCCGCAGCACGACGGCTTGCGCCGGTACATCGGCGACATGAACCGTCTCTATCGCGAAGAGCGATCGCTGTATGAACTCGACTTTGACCCGAAGGGATTCCAGTGGATTCATGCGGATGACTGGAAGAACAGCGTCTATTCGTATTGCCGCGTCGGCCGCGATCCGAATGACGTGACGGTCTTCGTCTTCAATTTCACGCCGACGGTACGCAAGGCGTATCGCGTCGGTGTGCCGCGTGCCGGATTCTACCGTGAGCTGCTGAACAGCGACGCGGAGATCTACGGCGGAACGAATGTCGGCAACGCCGGTGGTATGAATTCCGAAGCGAAGGAATCGCACGGCTTCAAGCAGAGCCTGCTGCTGACTCTCCCTCCGCTTGCGATGGTGAT
>JBFWWA010000109.1:0-10372 GCA_050246455.1 Planctomycetaceae bacterium | reverse complement strand
CATTACTGCTTCGCGCGCCGATTCGACATCGATGTTCCATCCACTCTACATGATTCATCCGCTCTACAGAAATCTTTGGATTCTACACGCGCATCATGTCACGCGCGCATTGACGCTCCCCGGATCCCGCGCATCATGGATCCCGTTCAATCACGGGAGAAAAAAATCATGAACACCCACTCGACCAGTTCCAATCCGTTCGTCATCGACAAGACCAAAACCGACCGTCCGTGCGCGTCCGCTGCAGCGCATTCCCTGCGCAGCAACATTCCGGCTTGTGCAGATCGAACAGGAACCGCCGCAGTCCGCGCCCCGATGGCGGGCCCTCGAATGTGCGTGAGGGAATCGGCGAACGCCCACGCTGTCGCTCTGCCGCTTCAGGGCGCTGCAAGCCTTTCGCCCGGCCGCACCGGTGAAGCCGATGACAATCGGTCCGCGCTCCCGGCCGGCATTCCGGCTGGCAGGCATTGCCGTCAATCCACATCCGGAGAGCGCTTCAAGCCGCGGTCTGACCTGTCGACGCGGATGCCGCCGGAACAACCCGGCATCGAAACCGATTCGAGCGAGCCGAATCCCCGGACAACGCTGATTGCCGGCATCCTGCTGGCGGCCTCCCAGCTGCGCCACGGTTCCTCCACCGCGCTGCGCGCCTTCGATCGACCGGCCGACGCCGCTTCCGACCCGCATCGGCTTGATTGTCCCCCGAATTCAGCGACACCCTCAATCGACACACCCGAGAGAGTTCGAACGAATCGGTCATCGCTGCCGAGATTGTCGGCGCGCCGCGCGGACAATGCGCACGTTACGCGACCGAACCAGGTCGATGTTGCGAACACCGCGTGCCATCGATGCGAAGGCTCGTGTTCTCGATGGTGCAATCTTTGCTGCGAAACCGTGCGACCTTTGAGAAAACTCGCCGGTTCGTTCAAAGGGTGCACGAAATCGCCGCCGCGCTGCGGATCATTTCGAATCGACGACGTCGATCGTCATGCGGCCAAGAACGCGCAGCATCGGCAGAAAGACGACGACCGGTGCGGGGGCATCATCGGCGAAGCTCGATTCCCCCATCTTCAGATGAGCGGCGCCGGTCCCCCCGCGTCCGAGCGTGGCATCGAGCGGAACCCATTTCCCGTCAAGCCACGCTTCGGTCCACATATGTCCGCCGAAGCTCGAGAGTTTTTCGACGTACACCAGCCCGACGGCGATGCGCGAGGGAATGTTGCGCGCCCGGAGCATTGCCGCCAGCAGGACGGCGTGCTCGGTGCAGTCTCCCTGGAGCGACTTCGCGACTTCGGCGGCGGAAGCCAGCGCCGTCGAGAAGTTCTTCTTCTTCAGATTGTCGTGAACGTACTCTTCCATCTGACGCGCGATGCGCGCGGAATCGGTCTGGCCGACCGACGCGCGGTTCGCATGATCGATGACCGCCGGATCGTTCGACTGCAGGAACGCCGAAGGTTTGCGGAAAGACTCATCGGGGTTGTCGGACGATTTGTTCGAAGCCGGGATCGGCACCGCCTCGACGGTGATCTCCGCGACTTCCGGCAGAATCCGCTTCACCGACTGCCCTCCGCTCGAAACGAACTGCCGGGTCGGATCCTCGCCGGGCGTCGTGACGCGGTAAACGACCTTTCGCGATGCATGCCCCTGGGGAATCGATTTCACTTTGACGAGCGTGCTCACCGCGATATCGAGGTCTCCCCCCGCCACGTCTTTGAGCGCCACGGCGGCGTCGACCTTCTGGGTGGTGAGCGTCTGACCGAACATCTCGGTCGCCGTCATCCAGGTCTCCCCCGTTTCATCGATAAACGCCTTCACCGGCACGAGGGGCAGCGCCGACTGCGTGATGGTGATCTTCAGAAGCTTCTTCTGCGACCCGTCCGGAAGTTTCACGAAACGGAACTCGTCCGCGACGAGGCGGACCGTCGTGACCTGGTTGAGTTCCGGCAGAAACGTTTTGAACGTTCGATTCTCCCCCGGCTCGGGCCGCCAGTCGCGAAGCAACCGCTCCTGATGGGCGGGCGATTTCACCTCGCGGTCCCAGTTCATGCCGCTGTTGCTCCGAATCCCCGCCTTGACCGATTCGAGCTTCAGCTGGGATCCTTCAATCCGCCCGACGGTGTGCGACGGAGCCGCCGGGGGGTTCTTCATTTCAAAGCGATAACCGACCCATTCTCCCTGCGGCGTCTCGTCGATTTCGAGGATCGTCGCCATCTTGAGCGACTGCCCGAACCGCTTGAACTCGAGGTGCGACTCATTCACGGTGCGGAGCAGTTCGGCCCCGTTCGTCCGGACCGTGCGCGAGGACGAATGCGAATACCCGACGCGCTGGTTTCCGAAGTACATCACTTCCCAGCTCTCGTCCGCTTGCTCGGCCGCCTTCGCCTTCCGTTCGGCGGGCTGAATCAGCGGTCCCTCCGCGCGGCAGGCCATTGCCGACAGGAGCACCCCTGCAACGAGCATTGCGGAACGCTTCCAGAATTGGAGTTCGTATGAGCGTCGTTTCATCTCTGCGCGGCTCCCGCTCGCGGATTCATTGTTGCTGCCTGCGATCCGAAGATCACAGACCGCACTATATTCTCCGGCGGCCCGGATTGCCCAGCCGAGTCGTTGCCCCGGTTCTGAGCAGCGACTTTACGAGCGCGCGATTCATTCCCGGATGCCGATGCGATGCCGGTCGAAGCGGCGTCGTCAAACGGCAATTGTCGCCGAGGCCGATCTTGGGCTCGGTCGCGCATGATATTCCGGTTGTGCGAGATCTGAGTCCGGATGTAGCGGCTGTGACGCGAAACTCGGCCCGATCGCGACTCTTTTCTTCAACGAAAATCTCGCCGCAGTCCGCGCCGCGAGTCATCGGCACACAGCGGTCCGCAAAAATCGCAAGTGGCAGCTTTCCCTTCCGGATGCGCTCGAAATTGCGTGCTAAAGTTTCGTCAGTTGCGGCAGAGGGCTGTGGAAATTGCCGCGGCGAACCGGCGATGTGGAACGGGCCTTCCGCCCTGTTGAAGTCGCCGGCCGAACGCCGCACCAGCCGTCCGGCCGAGTCTCGAGAGGGGAAGAAAACGATGAGCTTTCTGCAACGATTTCTGAAAAACACCTACCGCGACGGAGACCCGCCGCAGGAGAGGAGCAGCTTTCAGAATCTGTCGGACGATCAGCTCGAAGCCCATCTGAGCATTGCCCGCTACGGCAGCTTCGTCCTCACGGACGCGGTTCGCCCGTCGTACGATCTGCAGGTGGTTCCCCGATCCGGATATCGCCACGATTTGTATCAATGTCCGGAAAGCGGGATCCGCATTCCGGTGCTCATGGCGGCCGCATCACGCGAGACCGTGCTCAACCTGTTCGTCGATCTCCTCGATCCGCTCGGACAGACGGTCGACGTCGTTCTCGAAACGAGCCACGACCGCGAAGGGAACGGGCACACCGACCTGTTCCGCGAACACATCGACCTGCCGGTGCTCAAGAGCATCCTCTACGATTTCGAGGATCTGCTTCTCGACGACGGCTGCCTCGGAATTGCGGTTCTCAATCCGCAGATTCCGCTCGAAATCCAGTTCGATGAACACAAGCTGCTCATCATGTACGGCAAGAACTTGAAGGAGTTCGAGCACGTCCTCGGCGATTACGCCATCGACTGCACGGAAGACATCAAGTTCATCACCGAAGCGGAGCACGTCCACTCGTCGAGCGAAGAGTTCCTCGAGCGGTTCGATCAGCTCAAGTACCGTCTCGGAATCGACGACTAGACCCGTCCGTATTCGAGATCGGCGACTGGAAGCTCAGGCGGAACGCGCCTGAATGCGTGCGAGCGACGCTTCGACGTTCTTGCGCGCGTCTCGAGCTTCGAGAATCGTCTCCCGGAAGATTTCCGGGCGGACCACCCCTTCGAGCCGCACGAGCGTCGAGCCGTCGGCTCTCAGCAGGACGATGTCTCCCGCCTTGAAGAACCGCTGCCCCGGGAGTTCCTGCACGCGAATCTCGGCGATGTCGCTGAGCGCGCCCGATGTGAAGAGCCGCTCCCCGATCATCGACCAGATCTGCACGCTCCGGTTCGTCAGCCGGTAACGCCGGCCGGACACCTTCAGATACAGGTAAACCAAAAGCCCGATGGGGGCGGTCGGCAGCGGGAAGAGCAGATACGAAAGCTTGATGCCGTTGATGCGGACCGGGATCGAATCGTACAGCGACCCGAGCATCCGTCCCAGCGGCGTCGATGCAATCGACGGATATTCGGTCGTGATCTCGGTTTCGGCGTTCGGGCTCACGCCGGAAATTGCTTGGACGGTCGTCGTCATTTCGTCGGCTCAGAACTGCGGATTTGCGTCGATATCGATGCGTTCGGTCGGACTCGTAAACTAGCAGACCGACCGGATGAATTCCAGCGACCCCCCGCGCGGGAGGAATCCCGCCGTGAGCCGCGGATTTCCCCTTCTTCCCAGCCGGAAAACTCGCCCGGATTCAGCCGGGGGAAAACGGCATCTAGCCACGCGGATGGCAGCGTTTATGGATCGTTTTCAATCGGCTGTGTTCGACGTGGGTGTAGATTTGCGTCGTCTGGATGCTGGCGTGCCCCAGCATTTCCTGCAGGGCGCGAATCTCCGCTCCTCCGGCGAGCATGTGCGTCGCAAAGCTGTGCCGCAGCGTGTGCGGACTGACATCCGCGCTCGCGCCGATCCGCGCGGCGTATTTCTTCACAAGGTTCCAGACCATGATCCGCGAGAGCCGTTTCCCGCGCTTCGAAATGAACAGCCACTCCGGATCGGCGGACGAGAGCGCGGGACGTTCGTGCGTGAGATACGCTTCGAGCGCGGCACGCGCGACGGGGTTGAGCGAGACGATCCGCTCCTTGTTTCCTTTGCCGACGCACCGGCAATAGGACTCTGCCAGGTGGACGTCTTTCAATCGGAGCGATGCCGCCTCCGATGCGCGACAGCCGGTCGCATACAGCAGGCAGAGTAGCGCGCGGTCACGAAGCGGGAACTGGTCGTCAATTCCCGGGGCGGCGAGCAGCTTGTCGACACGATCGGGACTCAACACCTTCGGAAGGTGCTGCCACAGTTTCGGCGTATTCAAGAGCTCGACGGCGCTTTCGAGCAGCACTCCTTCCAGCACGAGATACCGGAAGAACATCTTGATCGAAACCAGATGCCGGGCGATCGATGTCGGCGCAAGCTTCCGCTTGTGCAGGTGAGCAAGATAATTCGAGAGAACCTTGAGATCGACCTTCTTGAGCGAGCCGGGTCCATGCTCGCGAAACCATTGATGAAACTGCGCGAGGTCGGAGGAGTACGCCCGCACCGAGTTCGTCGACATCCCGCACTCCGCGGTCAAGTACCGCAGGAACTCGGGAAGGTGCGCCGACGGGGACGGACCTGCCAGGGTCGCTGACGGCGACGATGCGGATGGAGGACGTTTGCGCGGCGGCATGTCGATGGTTCGTACTGAGAACGGAACGGCCCGTTATCAGTATCGACCTCCCGGCCATCCCCCCTTGAAACGGTCGGGAATCAGCGGGCTCCGACCGGTTGTAGCGGGCATTTGGCAGCCACAAACGTTTCGCTGTGGCCGTCGTCGCGGAACTCGACGGTGACAGTGCGGCGTTTGGCGAATCCGCCGAGATTGACGACGGTTCCCAGGCCGTATCGCGGGTGGCGCACGGTCATGCCGATCGCGAATCCGATCGGAAGCTGCGGGCCGGTTGCCGAACCCGACTCGCCGCCGTTTTGGAGCAGATCGGCACCCGTCATCAGACGGAGTGGCTTCTCCGCCGGCGCAATTGCCGGTTTCGATTCGGACGAGTCCGAAACATCCTCCCCATGTTCGTCGGAAAACTCCGAGCCCGATTCCGAATCCAGCTCGTCGAAATCGTCCGGCGCGGATTCCGCAAATGGAACCTCGCGCGCCACGAATTCGGTCTCACGCAGAAAGCTGCTCGGAATGGAAATCATCCGCTGCCCGCGGAAGTCGCGCAGCTGAGTATGCGTCAGATACAGCCGCTCTTCCGCCCGCGTCATGCCGACGAACAGCAGTCGCCGTTCTTCTTCCAGTTCGAGCGGATCGTCGGAGCGGATCGAACGCTCGTGCGGGATGAGGTTTTCCTCGACGGCGAGGACGAAGACGACCGGAAACTCGAGCCCTTTCGCGGAGTGCAGCGTCATCAGCGTCACCTGCCCTCCTTCGCTGCTCAGGGCATCCAGATCGCTGACGAGACTGGCCGCTTCGAGAAACCCTTCCAAGTTCGCGTCGTCGCCGAAGGTCTCGTCGAACTGGCGGGCGGCCGTGACGAGCTCTTCGACGTTCTCGATCCGTTCGAGATCCTGTTCCGTTCCGCTCTGCTCGAGTTGTTCCCGGTAACCACTGCGTGTGATGATGTTCCGGAGCAGCTCTTCCACGCTCCCGGTGGCCGAATTCGCGATTTCATCGATCAGTCGCGAGAACTTTTCGAGGGCTTTCACCGCTCGCGGCGAGAGTGCGCCGACCTGTGGGGCAATGGCCGCGACTTCGAGAAGGTTCATTCCCTGTCGCGCCGCAAAGGCCGCGATGTGTTCCAGGGTCTTGCGGCCGATGCCGCGCGCGGGCGAATTCACGACGCGCCGGAACGCCGCCTCATCGTTGGGATTCTGAATGAGGCGCAAATAGCCGAGCATGTCCTTGATTTCGGCGCGCTCGTAAAACGCGACCCCCGCCGCGACCTGATACGGAACGCGCGCACGGGCGAGAGCGCGCTCGATTTCCCGCGAAAGCGCGTTCACCCGGTAAAAGATCGCGAAGTCCGACCAGTGACGCCCTTCGACCGTGACCAGCCTCTGGATCTCGTCGGCAATTGCCTGCGCTTCGCGAACGTTGTCGAGGCAATGCAGAAGCTCGACGGGAGCTCCCTCGGAATTGTCGGTGATGAGCCCTTTCGCTTTGCGGTGGACGTTGTGCGAAATGAGGGCATCGGCCGCGCGCAGGATGTTCTTCGTGCTGCGAAAATTCTCTTCGAGGCGAACGACCTTGGCGGAAGGGAAATCGGACTCGAAGCGAAGAATGTTGTCGATTCGCGCCCCGCGCCAACCGTAGATCGATTGATCGGGATCTCCGGTCGCGCAGAGATTCTGATTGTTGCGCGACATCGCGACGACGATCCGATACTGCGCAAGATTCGTGTCCTGATACTCGTCGACGAGAACGTACCGGTACTGCTCGTCGTAGCGGGCGCGAATCTCGGGGTTTTCCGTCAGAATTGTGACGACGTGGAGCAGCAGGTCATCGAAGTCGACGGCGTTCGATTTCAGGAGCTGCTTCTGATATCTCGGATACACGCGCGCCACGGCGGCCTGCATATGGTCGCCGACGCGCTCGTCGAAGAACCGGGCGAATTGCTCCGCCGACAACAGATCGTTCTTGGCGCGGCTGATCCGCTCGGCGATCCGCGCCGGAGGAAAATGGACCGCGTCGAGTTCCAGTTCGCCAAGCGCTTCGCGAATCAGCTGCCGCTGATCGGCCATGTCGAAGATCGTGAAGTTCGGCCGCAGTCCGACCACTTCCGCCTGCTCGCGAAGCACGCGGGCGCAGAACCGGTGAAACGTGCTGATCCAGACGCGGCGTCCCGGCAGCAGGTTCGAGACCCGGGAGGCCATTTCTCCCGCGGCCTTGTTCGTAAACGTAATGCCGAGAATCTCGCAGGGATCGACCCCTTTCTCGACCATGCGCGCAATGCGGCGGGTGATGACGCGCGTCTTTCCGGACCCCGGCCCGGCGAGGACGAGGAGGGGACCGTCGAGATGCTCGACCGCCTCTCGTTGACTCGGGGTGAGATCGTCTTTTCTGGACACTCGCGGTCGACTTTCCGTCAGAGTTGAGAACGCTCAGCGGCGGCGCGATGCATCATAGAAGGGGAGAGAAGGGTAAGACCAGCGAAGGGGAGAGAGACCGAATGTTCGCAACTCGCGGAACTTCAGTGGAAACTGGAGCCGAGAGGCAGAATCGTGGAAAGAAAACTGAAGGGGCCTTTCGGTCAACTAGGGCGATTGCACAAACAAAACCAGTCCGCTAGACTTCCGCGATCAGGGAAGTTCTTCCCATCGCGTTATCGCTGCACGCTTCGATGGTAGACCGGCTAGCCGAACGGAGTGCTCATCTGCGCCGGAGATTCCGACACGACCGCTCGGCCGAGATTTTCCGTTTGGCTGACGCCGGTAGCGACGATAATGCGACTACTCTCGATCGTGAATTGTTCGTCGGCCGCAGGGTAATGAGGAGGGGCCGAGGAATCGATTTCCGCATGTTGCGATCCCCGGATGATCCTCGCCGGGTCCGTCGCAACAACGTCAACGGAGTGAACCAATCATGCGATTTTCCCCCTTGAGAACGGATCTGCTCATGCGCTTTTTCGAGAGGAAGCGGGTTTTGCGACGTGCGAAAGCCTGCCTGCTCAGTGCAACCGTTCTCGCTTCGGCAGCCTTCGCGTACTCGGGCGTACTGGCTGACAACCCCGGCCTCGTCGGCATCTTCGGAACCGAGCCGCCCGACGACCTGATTGCAGAGTCGTTCTCGACACTCGACGGAAACTGGCAGAAATGGGGCGAGGAGCTTGGTGCCGAAGTGGCCCGGCTCTACGCGGGCGAAGCCAAGGACATCGGCGCCCAGCGCAAGGCCCTCGGCGGGCTCCGCGCCAAGGTCGCCGTCATCGACAAGGCGCTCGCGGACTCGCGCTACCGGTCAATTCATGACGCGCTCTTCGAGGTGCGCGGCAAGCTCGTTCGCCGGCTCGACATTGCCGACGCCGTTCTCGATACGCTCGAGCAGAAGCCGGAGGACGTGAAAGCCGCTCGACTGAAGGGGGCGGTCGAGGATGTGGTGGACGCGCTCGATACCCTGGAAGACGATCTGCATCGTGTTGTCGGCGGTTCGGCGTGGCTGCCGTACGTCGGCGCCGATGGAATCCGGAAGGCGCTGAAAGAGAACAAGCCGACCGATCCCGCCATCGCCACGTCGATCAGCCGCCTGAAAGCGGTCGAGTCGATTCAGGATGCCAAGCAGAAACAGTTCCTTTCGCGTCCGACTTTCACAAAGCTCGCAGACGCACTTGGACGTCTGCAGACGGTCGGCCAGGCCGAAACGAAGCCGGCCGACGCGGATGCGGTCCGCAATTCGCTTGTCGAGCTGGTCAGCGCGATGGAAAGCTACGAAGCTTCGAACCTCGCGGAGGACGCCGCTGCGGTGAAGACCGCGTTCGAGAACGCGGCGAAAGTGACGACCGACGGCGGTTCGCGACTTCGCAGCGCGCTCCGTTTGCATTACACGAACTTCAACCTGCAGGTTGTGGCGTCGGAATCGTTCCTGAGCAAGATCGCCCGACGCGAACAGACGGACGCCGGTCCGGTGCGGGATTTCATTCTTGGGGCGAATGTCTCGGGAAATCAGCAGACGTCGACTGTCGTGACGATCGACCTGAAGCCGAGCAGCACGAATGCGTACATCAATATGCTGCTTGACGGAACAACGCGCAGCAGCACGGCCGGCGTGACCGAGAAGGCGACGATTTTCACGCAGGGAAATCACAACTTCCGGGCGCTCAAGCCGGTGACATTCGACGGCCGGACTTTGAGTTCCGGTTCCGCCCAGATGGTGTACGTGGATCCGAACAACACCACCGTCGGCGCCGAGACGAAGGCCAGCGGTATGCCGCTGTTCGGAGCACTGACGGAGCGGATGGCGATGCGCGTGGCGGGGAAGAAACGCCCGGAGTCCGAAGCGATCGCCGCGCAGCGCTTGCAGGCGCGAGTGGTGCCGCAGCTCGACACCCGGCTCGACGATGAAGTCGCCAAAGCGAACAACCGTCTGCAGGGGGAAACGAAGAAGCGGCTGCAGGACAACGGCCTGTATCCGGAGCGGGTCCGCGTTCGCACGAGCGAAGGCTTCATGCGTTACAGCAGCCTCATCGCGAATCCGAACGAACTCTCGGGAGACGTGCCGAACGCCCTTCCGAATCCGTCTCGCGGCGTCATTGTGCACGTCCATGAGAGCCTGCTCAACAACGCGGTTGACCGCATGAAGTTCGCCGGCCGGACGATGACCGACGACGACATCCGCGCGGAGATCGAACGCTTCGCGACCGCACTTACGGGACGGGAGTTCAAGTTCGAGCAGAACAAGGACGCGAATGCTGAGGACAAGACGAGCACGCTCGTATTCGCAGAGAAGGATCCGGTCCGAATCCGAATCGAAGGCGGAAACGTCAACCTGATCATGCGAGCCGGATTCAAGCAGGAAGGGAAGGAAGATATTCCGACCCAGATCGTCACCGTCCCGTTGGCCATCAGCGTCAATGGAGACAAGATCCTCATCGATCGGGGCGTCGTCCAGGTTGCCCCGGCCGGTCCGAGCG
>JBFWWA010000108.1:0-10478 GCA_050246455.1 Planctomycetaceae bacterium | reverse complement strand
AGATCAAAAGAAAATCTTACACAATTGACCATTCCGCCGATTCCGTACCGGTCCGCATGCTCGCGGTGCAAGCGGATTCCATGAATCGATCCCCCCCTGCGCAGATTCACGGCCGGTCGTTCGATCCGCTGGTAACAATCTCCCCGCTATTCCGCTTCGAAACCCAGAAAGTCACCCTGGCCGAACGGCCCGGGTGGATTCCGTCATCCGACCGTCGCAGCCAATCGCCTCGGGCGCGGGCCGGTCTGATTCATCCTCGGGGCGTCTCAAAGGAACCGGACAATGGAAATCTCGAAGTGCGATGCGTTGCAGTCGGTCAATCAGAACGAACTCCAGTCGGTCGAAGGAGGCCTCGGCCTCTACACCGAAGTCAGCGGCATGCCGAGCCGGGACGTCGGCGGCTGCGGCACGATGTGGATTCTCGATCGTATGCTGAAGGGCTTCGGCGGAATGCGTCTCAGCTAACTGCCGATTCCAGAATCCAAGGGGCGGAGGTCGAAAGATCTCCGCCCCTTTTTTTTGGTTCCAGCCACCCGCCAATGCACTGCCACCGGCCTTCACCAAAAAAAGAGAGAACCTCGTAACAACCCGCCCCGCTCTCCGCTTAGATACCCATCCCAACGAGTCAGCGAAAAATGGATTCGCTGACGCGGCCAGTCGGCCGGGAAATTTTTTTGACCGATTGCGGCCCCCCTTCGACCGCAACGGTTTTTCATACCCTCGAAGGAAGATCACGAAAGGACACGTTTCCATGCATCAGTTCGAAGCAGTCAGCCAGGAAGAAATGCGTTCCGTTGAAGGTGGCGTTCTCGGATTCTTCGGACGCATTGCCGTCCGCGTTGCCGCGAAGGCCATCATTTACGTGATCGACAAAGTGACCGACTGAACAAGTCGTTCCCTTTGACAGCCGGCACCCCGTCATTGGGGTGCCGGCTTTTTTCATTTCCCCCCGCCCCCCGCGTTGTGGCCGGTCTCCCGACCCTGCCACACCCGCAGACCGCAGGTCTCCCCGGTTTTTTGCGAGACCTTCGGTCAGCCCGGGTGCCCCGGCCAGGAGACCACGGCACAACCCTCTCGTCTGTAACAAATCCCCGCCGAAAACGCTTAACCCACTGCAAGGTGCCGGATCGCGAAGCCGGCCCGAAACCAACCTCTCAGACTCAATACAGCGGCAGGAACGACGATCATGCTCAAGCGATACCAATGCGTCCGGCAGGCTGACGGCAGCGACTGTGGAGCAGCTGCGCTCGCCACCATCGCCCGTCATTACGGAATGCACTTCGGCCTGCAGTCGATGCGCGATCTCGCCGGGACCGACAAGGTCGGCACGAATCTCCTCGGACTCGTGCAGGCGGCCGAGAGGATCGGATTCGCCGCAAAAGCGGTCAAAGGCTCGTACGAAGCCCTGATCGGTGCGCCGCTCCCGGCCGTCGCCCACTTCAAGACCGAAGAGGGTTACGGCCACTTCGTCGTCCTGCACAAAGTCGACGCGAGCGGCGTCGTCATCGCCGACCCCGCCCGCGGTATCGAGAAAATGACCCGCGAGGCGTTCTCGAAACTCTGGACCGGCTACCTGCTCCTGATGACCCCCGATTCCACAATTCAGCGGACCGAAAAGCCGAAAGCCCCGGTCAAACCGCTGCGCCGCTTCCTCGGCCTGCTCGGAATGCACAAGACGGTGCTCGTCGAAGCGATCGCCTGCGCAATCCTGATGACGCTGCTCGGCATCTCGACGTCGTACTTCGTGCAGCATCTCGTCGATTCGGTCCTCGTGCGGGCGGAGTCGCGGATGCTCAACGCTCTCGGTATCGGCATGGTGCTCATCATGCTGTTCCGCACTCTGTTTGGAATGCTCCGCCAGTACCTCCTCGCCTACGTCGGCCGGAAGGTCGACCTGTCGCTCATCGCCGGGTATGCCCGGCATCTCCTCTCCCTGCCGATGAACTTTTTCGAAATGCGGCAGGTGGGTGAAATTCTTTCGCGCGTCAACGACGCCGCAAAGGTCCGGGAAGCAATCAGCGGCGCGGCACTGACCGCCGTCGTTGACGGCGTCGTCGTCCTCTTCACCACCATCATCCTCTGGACTTACGACACGCAGCTCGCCATCGTCGCGACCCTCTTCGCTCCACTGTGGCTTATGGTCGTCGCCTTCCACCATCCGGCGACGCGCCGCCGCTCCCGCGAGGCGATGGAGCAGGCCGCGAAACTCTCGGCCCACCTCGTCGAAGACATCTCCGGCGTCGAAACCATCAAAGCCTATGGGGCCGAACGGGGACGAGTGGAAGAAGGGGAACATCGCCTCGTGAAGCTCGTGCAGTCGGTCTTCTCGCTCCAGAAGCTCTCGATCAGCATGGGAGCCTTCGGCGGACTCGTGAGCGGATTGGCCGGCATCGTCATCCTCTGGTACGGCGGACATCGCGTCATCGCCGGGGCCCTCACCATCGGCGAACTGATGTTTTTCTACACGCTCCTCGGCTACATGCTCGATCCGCTCGAACGGCTCGCCGGTGTGAACATGCAGATTCAGGACGCTCTCGTTGCGGTCGATCGACTCTACCAGGTCATGGACATCCAGGCGGAGCAGATCGACAACCGCAAAGCCGCCTTCGAGGGAATCCGCGAAGGAATCGAGCTCCGCAACGTCGACTTCCGCTACGGCTGCCGCGACAACGTCCTCAACAGCCTCAACCTCACGATCCCCGCCGGTGCCACCGTCGCCATCGTCGGCGAGAGCGGTTGCGGCAAGTCGACGCTGCTGAAGCTCCTGATGCGGTTCTACGATCCGACCAGCGGGCAGGTCCTCATCGACGGCATCGACATGCGGGATTTCAGCCTCGAAAGTCTGCGGAGCCGGATCGGAATCGTCTCGCAGGAGCCGTTCATCGTGAACGGAACTCTCCGCGAAAACATCGCATTCGGCATGCCGGACGCGGAGCTCAACGACATCATCGCCGCTGCCAAGGCCGCCGGACTGGAAGATTTCATCTCCCGTTTGCCGGAGCGTTACGAAACGATGCTCGGCGAACGCGGTGCGAATCTCTCGGGCGGCGAACGGCAACGGCTCTCGATTGCCCGGGCGCTCCTCCGCAAGCCATCGCTCCTCATCTTTGATGAAGCGACAAGCCATCTCGACACGAACACCGAACGTGCGATCCAGGAGAATCTTCGGGGCGAATTTGCCGACAAGACGGTGCTCCTCGTCGCTCACCGCCTCTCGACAATCCGCGAAGCCAACCTCATCTACGTGATGGACCGCGGCCGCGTTGTCGAAGCGGGCGACCACAATCATCTGATGGCAAAGGGTGGCCGCTACGCCCAGCTCTGGAAGTCGCAGACCGAATCGGTGGAAACGGCGATCAGCAACTCTTCCGTCCCCCGCAACATCAACGGCCCCGGCCGCCGTCAGCTCGTGGCGCACTGAGCCGATTGATCTCTGCTTACCCAGGGATGGATATCCCGTAGCCGAAGGTCAAATGAAAAACCCTCTTCCCGCCGCGGCCTGCGACGAGCTCAGTCGAGGCGGAGAGGGTGGCGACGCAGTCGCCGGGTGAGCGGGGCCGAGCGCACACCAAACCCCCAACACCCACAGGTCGGACGTCGGAGCACAGACTTTCCTGTCTGTGCCGATCGTTCGCCGATTAATGAAGCCGCACAGACAGGAATGTCAGTGCTCCGGAAATGCGAAGAGTTGCACGACTTGCCCCGAGCGTCAGCGCTGGAATGCCGACGTGACGATGCACCCCGCTTCGATTCTTCAGTCGCGCCTCATTGATTCTACATCGATGTTTCAAAAATCTTGGATTCTACATCGGCGCATCATGCAAAAAGTCATTGACGCTCCGCGGATCCCGCGCATGATGGGATCGTCAGAGATCCATTGACGAACGTCGAGCGCGAGACTCGCAGAATGCTCCGCTATACGAACCGGGATATCCACCAGCGAGGAATCACCATGACTTTCAACGAATGCAGCAGGAATCGCATCGCGAACGAAACGTGCCGCTCCAACATTCGAACGTTGCCCGTTTCCGGACTCGATCCACAAATCCGCTCTGGAGCACAGATATTCCTGTCCGTGCCGATCGACCGTCGATTCGCGAAGCGCACAGACAGGATTGAGGCTGTCCGGGAATTCCCGACCGGAACAGTCGCTGGGAATGAGAGTCGAAATCCTCGGGCTGGAATTCGGGTGGCCGGGGCAAAACGAAGTGTGCCCCGGAATCTCCGTGGAAACTGGTTCGAATTCCCGGACACCCTCAGGAATATCTGTGCTCCGAAAGGCGCGAACGATAACACGCCCGGTGCCCGGGATTCAGTCGACTCCCACGGCCCCGGCCAAGCCGTCGATCGGCCGACTCTCCGGGGTTCTTCTGCAGCGATTGGTGCAACCAATGGACGCCAGAAGGTGCAACCTTTGGAAATCCCGCGGAAGTTTCCAAAGGTTGCATAAAAACGGCCGAATTCCCCGTTTTCCGGGGATTCCGGACGTAACAAACGACCCCCGATTTCGCTGAGCAGCGTATCGCTTCTCGAAATCTGTCAGGAGAAAAGTCATGCCTCGCGGTGCTGTTGTCGACCTCACTGATTGCTCCGAATTCCGACAAACGCTGGCATCGCGCCCGCCTCGAATCGTGCATGGAACAATGCTGCTGCTCCTGCTGCTGCTCGGCGGGGCGGTGACCTGGTCGGCGATCGTGCGTGCGAACCTTGTCGTGCGCGCCATCGGCCGCGTCCGGCCGATCGACGCACCAACCCGACTCTTCACACCGACCTCCGGCCCGCAGGAAGGACGCGTCATCTCCGACTCCCGCGAAGAGGGGGACGTCGTGAAGGCGGGTGAGGTTCTTGTGAAGTTCGACACCGCCCAGATCGACAACCGGATCGCGAAACTCGAGCGGACTCTCGAATCGTCCGCTGAAGAAGTCGCGAAGCTGACAAGCCTCGAATCTCTCCTCGCGCAGCAGTTGCAATCGGCCAAAGAGAAAGCCCAGGCGGAACTCGCGCAGGCCGAGACCGCGTTTCAGTCCGCCGGCGAGCGCCGCTCTTCCGAAATCCGCAAGGCGCAGGCCGACGTCGATTCGGCGGAGGATCATCTGACTCGCGTTCGCAAGCTCGTCAGCTCGAAGTCGATGTCGGAGCAGGAACTTCTCAAGGCGGAGTTCGAACTTCGCCAGGCCCGGGAGCGACTCGTGCAGGCCGAACTTGCCGTTGATGATTCTCAGGTTCTCGTCGCCCGCCGCGCACTCGAACTGGTCGACCGCGACTTCGCCGTCCGCCGTGCGGAGCTCGAAGCGCGCCGCGTCGTCAAAGAAGGAGAGGCGGAAGCGGCGAGAAAGGACCTCGCCAACCTGAATCTGCAGCGCGAAGAATCGACCCTCAAGTCGCCGATCGACGGAGTCATTGTCGGTGGACGTATCGAGACGGGGGACGTTCTTGAAGCGGGAAAACCGGTGATGGAAATCGCACGGAAGAACAGCCACATGTTCGAAGCGGTCGTATCGAGCGAAGAGATCGGCGAACTCAAGGTCGGACTGCCGGTCCGGATCAAGCTCGATGCGTACGACTACCAGAAGTACGGAGTGCTCGAAGGAACGGTCACGTACCTTTCCCCCGACTCGAAGGTCACGTCCTCGCAGGGAAATGAAGAGAGCAGCGATCAACCCCGGTCGGTTCGTTCGGGAACGGCGGCGTTCGTCGTCCGGATCGAACTGCTCGCCGATGAAGTCGGCCGCGGCGAACTTCGCGGTCCGGTGAAGCTCGGACTGGGGGGGACGGCGGAAATTGTGACCGGAAACGAGAGCGTCCTCAGCATTCTCGTGAAGCGAATTCGGAAGTCGATCAGCCTCGGTTAATGGTGCCGGACGGGAAAGTGGTGTCGGGCCCAACATCGAACTGCTAGAATCGGCCTGTTCGCCACTGTTTCCGAGCCACTTCGAACGAGCCTATGGACATCGAGCAGAATCTTTTGTTGGGCGTCCTCGCGCAACAGGCGGGGATGATGACTCCTGAGCAACTGATGTCCGCATGCCGCGACTGGAGCGGCCGCAAACAGACTCCGCTCGGCGACGTGCTCGTCGAGCGCGGCACTCTCCGAGTGCAGGACCGCGACCGGGCGGAGCAGCTCCTCTCCGAACAGCTCACGAAATATGACGGCGACGTCCGCGTCGCGTTCGCGAAATCGCTCGACGCGCCGGGGCAGATGCTGGCGCTGATCGACGACGAGGCGATTCGCAAAGCGATTCTGAGCGGACCGCTCGCCAGCAGCGAGTACGCCCGCGCAACCATCATCGCCGATCTCCCCGCGTCCGCTCAGATGGAATCCATCGAGTCGGAACTCTTCGACCCGTCGGAACCGAACACCTACGTGCTGAAGCGGACACTTGATGCCGGGCCGCGATACACCCGCAAGTCGCTGCATGCCTCCGGAGGGATGGGGAGCGTCTGGCTCGCGCGCGATTCGCAGATCGGCCGCGACGTCGCCCTCAAGGAACTCCGTGTCGAGAATCAGGCTTCGCGCAGCATCCCGGCGCGATTTCTCCGCGAGGCCCGCATCACCGGCCAGCTCGAGCATCCCGGCGTCGTCCCGGTGTACGAACTCGGTTGCGACCCCGCCACGGGGCAACCCTTCTACACCATGCGGTTCTTCCGCGGCTCGACGCTCTCGCAGGCCTCGACTGCGTTTCGCGACCATCGCAGCGCAGGGACCGAAGACCCCATGGAGCTCGTGACGCTCCTCGGTGCATTCGTTTCGGTCTGTAATACGATCGCTTATGCCCATTCGCACGGCATCGTGCACCGCGATCTCAAGGGGGAGAACGTCGTCCTCGGCGACTTCGGCGAAGTGATCGTGCTCGACTGGGGTCTCGCGAAGCGGCTCAATTCCGACGACGATGACGATTCGACCGACGGCGAATTCGAACTCAAAGGAACGGCAACGAAAACGGTGATGGGGCAGGTGATGGGCACACCGGCCTACATGGCCCCGGAGCAGGCGCAGGGACGGCTCGACCAGGTCGGCCCGTGGACCGACATCTTCGGTCTCGGCGCGATCCTCTACGAAATTCTGACAGGAGGCCCGCCGTTCGCCGGAACGAATACCGTCGAAGTGATCCAGCGTGCGTCGCGCACGGAAATCATCCCCCCTCGCGCCCACTGGGCCGAGGTCCCGCCCGCCCTCGAAGCAGCCTGCCTCAAGGCGATGGCGGAGAGTCCCGCCGATCGATACGCCTCCGCCGCCGAGCTCGCGCGCGAGATTCAGGGATGGCAGGACCGGCAGCGACGTCTCGCGGAAGATGAACTGCGCCAGGCGGGCGTGCGGCTCATGGAACAGCAGGCGGCACTCGTCGCGCTCACGCGGAGCGACGTCTTCGCCGCGCCCAAACTGACGGATACGTTCCATCGGATGGTCGAGGTCTCGGCACGAACGCTCAACATTGAACGGGTCAGCGTCTGGCGATACACCGCCGACCGCCGCGCGATCTACTGCCACATGCTGTACGAGCTCGGGTCCGGGAAGTTTTCATCCGGTCTCGAGCTGCGAGCCGATTCGTATCCGAACTATTTCCAGGCCCTCGATACGAGCGAAGTGATCGCCGCGCACGATGCCTGCGAAGATTCCCGGACGCGCGAGTTCGCGCCGAACTATCTGCGGCCGCTCGGCATCGGCGCGATTCTTGACGCGCCGATCCATCTCAACGGCCAGATGGAAGGAGTGGTCTGCCACGAGCACGTCGGCGGCCCGCGGAAGTGGCTCCCCGATGAACAGCTCTTCGCGATCGCCATCGCGAACCTCGTCTCCCAGGCGATCACACAGTGGGAACGACCAATGGCTCAATGACTCAGATAGACACACCAGTCTGCCGGTGTTCACTCGGGGAACAGGAGCGACATGGCCCCTGGCACACGAGCAACAGCGCGCAGCATCGCCGGCAGGAATATCCGGTAAACAACTCCGCAGACTGCCGTTCAGTTCGCCTCGACCGGCTGGATGTTGATCCGGCGGCCTTCCTGGTCGAACACGACGGTTCCCGGGACGAGAGCGAAGAGGGTGTAGTCGCTTCCCATGCCGACATTCCGGCCGGGACGCCACTTCGTACCGCACTGGCGGGCGAGGATATTGCCGGCGACGACGGCCTGGCCGCCGAACTTCTTGATTCCAAGACGCTGGGAGTTGGATTCGCGACCGTTGCGGCTCGAACCCTGACCTTTCTTATGGGCCATCGCTCAATCTACCTTTTTTCACTCGACGGACGGGGGCTCAACCGGCGGGCGCAGGCCGAGACGGCCGGGTGCCGGGAAGAGGGGTATCATGTCGGAAAGCGTCTGCGATTGCAAGGTCCGTCGGAAGTTGAGGGTCGAGAGCGGAGGGTGCCCTGCCGGATGGGAGGGTTCATGGCAGGTTACCGCAGATTTTGCTTGGAAAACCGCTCGCGTCCGGTGACCGGCTCGCTTGCATCCCGCGAGTCGGCTCGCTAAATTCGGTGGTTCGTTTGAGCCTTGGAAATTGCCAGTTTTTTGACGGACGGAAAACCGCCGTCGGTCTGCGAAGGAGAGAGGCGGAATGGGGCATTACACGGGCCCGAAGGGGCGGATCAATCGCCGTTTGGGAGCGATGGTGTTTGAGAATGGCGGTGCGATCCGGGCGGCCGAACGCCGCGAGGCCCCGCCGGGAATGTCTCCGCGCCGCAAGAAGCTCTCGAACTACGGCCTCGCCCTCGCCGAGAAGCAGAAGATCAAATACTACTACGGTATCCGCGAAGCGCAGCTCCGCCGCTACTTCGACATCGCCCGCCGGAAGAAGGGGAACACCGGAGAGCACCTGATGCTCCTCTGCGAGCGTCGGCTCGACAACGTCCTTCGCCGCGCCGGCTTCACCGTCACCCGCCCGCAGGCGCGGCAGGGTGCGGTGCACTCGCATTTCCAGGTGAACGGCAAGACCGTCGCCACCCCGTCGATCGTCGTCGAGCTGGGTGATGTCATCTCCGTTCGCAAGCGCCCGAACCTGCAGTCGATCTATCGTGAGATCATCGAATCGGCATCCACGCCGCGCTGCGACTGGATTTCGTTCGACGCCGACACTCTGACCGCAAGAATCACCGCCCTCCCGACCTACGAGGACGTGAGCCTTCCGGTCGACGTCGGTCAAGTCGTCGCATTTCTGTCGCGCTAGTCCACTGCCGGGATGGTTCGTGCTTCGCGCCGGAACGGAAGCCAACCCCGCCCGGCACGCTTTTGTTCGAACCGACTCTCGATTCGGAACGTGTTTTCAATGGCCGGCGAGAAGTTCCGCACCGTCCTGCTTTTCGGAGTTCCCGGCGTCGGCAAAGGAACACAGGGGCGAATCCTCAGCCGCATGCAGGGGCTTTTTGTCCTCGCATGCGGTGAAGTTTTTCGCTCGTTCGATCCCGGCTCGGAAATCGGCGTCAAAGTTGCCAGCTACACCAGCAAGGGGGAGCTCGTTCCCGACGAGCTCACCGTGAAGCTGTGGCAGGAAGCGATGCGCGAGAATATTTCCGCCGGATGGTACAAGCCCGAGTCCGACCTGTTGATCCTCGACGGAATCCCCAGGAGCGTCGCCCAGGCGAAGTATCTCGACGACTCGATCGAGGTGCTCGGAATTCTGCACCTGACGAGCTCGAACGAAAACGCGATGATCGAGCGTCTCAAGCGGCGGGCCCTTGCAGAGAACCGCGCCGACGACGCCGACGAAAACGTCATCCGTCACCGATTCGAAGTCTATCACCAGCAGTCGCAGCCGGTCCTCGACTACTACCCCAGGAGCCTGCGGAAGCACATCGAAGCGCTCGCCACGCCTGAAGAAGTCGCCAAGAGCATTCAGCGCGAGCTCGCACCGATCCGCGAGAAGCATTTCGGCAAAGTCTCCTCCTGAGCCGCGGGTGAGGCCGTCCCACTTCGACTTCTGTCGCCCGTGATGCGCGCCGAATCCCGCATCCTGCGGGATTCAAGGTGGAAGAGGCGACCGTCAAGACGACCGGGTTTCCATCCTCCATCTTCGTCCCGCCATCCTCCCTCTCGCCGGTCCGGGTGGTATCCTGAATTTTCGAGATCCGGATGCCGGGGCTTTCCGTTGGAGAATCCCGGACCGCGCTGCTCACTGCACCTGAACCGCGACGCTCGAACATGCTGATTCCCCTCAACACCGATGCGCCGGTTTATCACTATCCGTATGCCACGCTCGGATTGATGCTCATCAACTGCGCCGTCTTCGCACTGACCGGTACGGGAGACGTCGAGAACCACTTCACGCAGCAGCTCGTCGTTCACTTCGGCGAAGGGCTCAGGCCCCATGAATGGCTCACCAGCCTGTTCGTGCATTTCGGCTACCTGCACCTCATCGGCAACATGATCTTCCTGTGGGGATTCGGGCTGGTCGTTGAAGGGAAGCTCGGCTGGTGGAAATATCTGCTGGTCTATCTGGCGGTCGGCGCAACCGTGTCGTTCATTGCCCAGACATTGAT
>JBFWWA010000107.1:0-10559 GCA_050246455.1 Planctomycetaceae bacterium | reverse complement strand
TGCCGGAGATATTTCGTTCTGGCGGACACAGGTCGACCGGTTCGAATCCCCAAAAGCGTACTCTCTGGTGATCGACGCCCTGCTCCGCAAACGCGATCTGGTCGCATCAATGGGCCTGCTCGTCCAGTGGATGAGTACCGCCAATGAAGTCGGGCTCGATTCCGGACCGTACTCCATTCATACGTATCTGCTGCGCTGGATGTCGCTCGTCACGTCGAGCGCTGCCGCAAAATCCCAGCCGGAAACCGCATGGACGCCGGTGCGTCGGCTCTTCGACTATCTCGAAGCTAATGCCGGCACATTCTGGAAGGTTCCGCCGATCGATTCGTTTACGTCTGAACTCGAAATTGATGACGAAGACGTTTCCGAACTGGATGCCGGCCCGGAGCAGACAGGCGAAGGAGGTTTCGAGAGCGAAGAGTCGGACGAAAATGACTTGTTCCAGGCGGCGTACGACGACTTCGTCTTCCGCGACAGCGCAGAAGACGGCCATTCCGACGACACCATGGACGGCGCGTACGTTCCCGGCAACTCCGAAATGGAGATTGTGGCAAAGCTGCTCGAGCCGCGGCTAAGGTTCTTCGATACGCTCGCCCAGTTGTGGCAGACTGCCGCAACGCACTTCTCCGCCCGCACAAGGCATACCGGGAACGGCCTGATCGAACTGAAGCTGGCCGGTGCACCGGGAAGTTCGACATTCACGGAAGTCGTCTCCGCCTGGCTTGCCCGGACGCGGGAAGTTCAGGACGATCTGTTCCGGCTCTGCATGTGGGTGCACGACTACGAACTTCTGCTTCCCGCCGGCGACCATGATTCCAACGTCGAGTACGACATTCAGCGACAGGCGAAGTTTTACCTGCTGCACTCGATCCTCGCGGCACAGGTCCGATTTCACACTGCGGAACGCTGCCTCAGGTGCTGCCTCCCGCGCGAGCTGGCGGAAGCGGAACTCGCTCCGGAAGAGCTTCACGTCGTCCGGGTCTTCCGCGGAATCCTCCACGGAGACGTTGCGGAAGTGCGGCAGTCGCTTCCCGATCTGATGGAAGTGCTCTCGCGGAGCCCGCTGCTTTATGTTGCCTTCGAACATGGAGGCCGCCCGGAATTGGTCCGTGACGTGCGGAAGCTGCAGTCGGTGATCCGTTTTCTCGTCGCCCATCTTCCGCGGCTCGGGTTCCTCAACGAAACGTGGCAGCTGTTGCAGACGGTCTACCGGATGGAACGAAAGTCGCGGCCGGATGGTCTTGCCGTCACGGAATTCGACCAGTTCTTCCGCGCCGCGCTCAAGAATACTCTGCGCTGCATTGTTCGCTCCTCGACGCGCTGGCCGCTCGATGGATTGGCGCATGCCTCGTTTCGCCCGCGAAAACTCTTCCGCAATGCGGTCCCGGCGCGGAGGCAGACCCAGCCCGGAATCGGAACGGGGCGGCCGTCCGGTCGCTCGGCACGGCTTGCGCGCCTTGCACCGCTTGCGTTTCCCGGACGGCGGCGACGTCGGGACGTGCCGAAGATGTACGTCGCCCGTCGCCAGCACAAGTATCGACGCGGACCGGAAGCGAAGTGGATCCGGACGATGAATCATCGCGACGAGCTCCTCATCGGGACGATGAACGAGATCGTCGAGCGGTACATGACGCTCTGGCTGAAACATAGCCGGACAATGCGCTTGTCGAGCGTCGAAGAACTCAATCAGGCGGCTGTCTGGCGGGACGTCAAGAAATTCATCGTCAATTACGGGGCCGATCTGTTTCACGCGCGCATGCTCACGCTCGGCAACGTCCGGACGATTCTGCACAACGGCGTCGAACGGTACCTCGACTATCTCGACGAGAATCGTGACCCGCTCCATCCGGTCAAGCTGATCGAAGACCTCGACGACGACAAGATCGACACCGACCGGGCCGCGGCCTGCCTCGAGCTCATCTACGAGTCGCTCATTGACAAGTTCGAGCGCTTCGTCGAATACAACACGACGACGACGCAGTCGGACTACGGCGAGATGATTTACTCGCTGCTCGATTTTCTCCGGACCGAGTCGGCCTACGACCGGGACGCGTGGAACCTCACGCCGGTGCAGATCGCTCACGAGATTCTCGCGGAGCTCGGCCGCAACGACGCCGCCCTCGTCTGGGAAACGCTCTTCGCCGCCCGCTCGGCGGACCTCGCGGAGCGAAACCAGCGCGCCCTGCGTCGACTCGAAAAGAAATACGGCATGCGGCTCCCTTCGCTCACAGACCGCTTCAACGAGCGATTCGTCAAGCCGATGGCGGTGAACCGCATGCTTGCCCTGGTGCCGCGTTCCGTCGAAGACGCCCGCCGGGGACGCGCGTCGAAGTCGTTCACGCTCTTGCAGAAAGAAATCGACGCGTACCTCGAAACAACCTCCGGCTCGAGCATCGACATCCCGCCGTGGCTCAAAAGCTTCGAGCGCGAAGTCGACAAAGCGACCGAGAACGTGACTGAAGCGGACCTCGGCGAGCCCGGCTTCGACCTCCCCCCGGTGCTCCTCTCCTGGAAGCAGACCCAGCGGCGAATCGAAGGCTGGAAGTAGCCAAGAAGGCGTTCAGGCTACGGGCAGTCTGGCTTCACGCGGAAGGCTGGAGCACAGACATTCCTGTCTGTGCCAAGCAACGATTGAGTTCAGAGCAGTGGAGAGTTCAGAGTACGTTTACCGTTTCCGGGTGCCATCGGCTGCTGTGCGACCTTTGTGACAAAGTCACAACCCTCACCCCGGCCCTCTCCCCCGACGGGGAGAGGGAGTGGATGCATCGTATCTGAAGGCTGACAAGCGGTGGCCTGACAGCCTGAAGCCCGACCTCCCCGTCCCTCACTCCTCGTCCTCATCCTTCTTGTGCGTAGCCGCTGCGACAATCTTGGTCTGTTCGTTCGGCGGGACGATGTCGTAGTGGCTTAAGTCCATTGTGAACGAACCCTGGCCGCCGGTCATGCTGGAGAGGTTACGGGCGTAGGTCATCATTGCGGAGAGCGGAACTTTCGCGTGAATCACCTGCAGGCCGCCGGGGAGGGCATCCATTCCTTCGACGCGCCCGCGGCGACCGTTGAGGTCGCTCGTGATGTCGCCGAGCTTATCACCGGGAATGGTAATTTCCGCATTGACGATCGGCTCGAGCAGCACCGGCTTCGATTCGTTGAACACGTTGCGGAAGCAGATCCACGACGCGGTGCGGAACGCGGTTTCGTTGCTGTCGACCGGATGGTCCTTGCCGAAGAAGAGTTCACAGGCGACGTCCTGCACCTGGTACCCGGCGAGCACCCCCATTTCCATCCGCTCTTTTATTCCCTTTACGACCGCGGGAATGAAGTTGTTCGGAACCGAACCGCCGCTGACGCGATCGACGAAGGCGTAATTGAGAGCCGGGTCGTAATGATACGCCCGCATGTTCGGGAAGCGTTCCTTCGTGAAGTACTCTTCCGGCTTGATGCCGTGGGGCACGGGGGAAACACGGAGATGCACTTCCGCGAACTGCCCCGAGCCACCCGACTGCTTCTTATGCCGATAGTGCCCTTCCGCATGGCCGGCGACGGTTTCCCGATAGGGAATCTTCGGCTGATGGGTAATCATCTCGACCTTGTCGCGCTTGTGGAGCCGCTCCTGCACGATGAGGAGGTGCAGTTCGCTCATCCCGCGCATCACCATTTCCTTCGTCTGGGCATCGCGCGTGATCACAAACGTCTGATCTTCTTCCGCAACGTGCTGCAGCGCTCCGGAAATCTTCTGCTGATCGGCGCGGCTCTTCGGCTCGACGGCGAGACCGATCATCGGCGTCGGGAATTTGATCGGCGGCATCGTGAAGGTGCCGGCGTCTTTTGTAATTGTGTCGCCCACGCCGAGTTCTTCCATCTTCACAACGACGACGATATCCCCCGCCGCCGCCTCGTCGATGTTCTCGTGCCCGCCCCCCTGCACGTCCATCAACTGGCCAACCTTGAGGGCCTTCGAGGCGCGCGAGCTGTGAATCATCGCGTCCTTCTTGAGAGTTCCCGAAAAGACGCGAATGAAGCTCATGCGTGCGACGAACGGATCGATGCGAGTCTTGAAGACCTGGGCGACAAGCGGAGCATCCGCAGTCGGCGACAGCGTAACTTCTTCCCCGGCAGCGTTCGTCGCGGTATGGGTCACGTCGAGCGGCGAGAGTCCTTCCTCGGCAATGATGTCCATGAACTCTTTGACGCCGACGCCGGTCTTCGTGCTCGCGAACATGATGGGAATGAGCGTTCCGGCGGCGATCGCCTTGTCGAAAAACTTCACGACTTCGTCATGCGGGATCTTCTCGCCTTCGAGATACCGCGCCATGAGGTCATCATCGGCTTCGACGATGGCATCCATGAGCGTCTGATTCATCGCTTTCGGATCGGCGACGACTCCGTCGGGAATCGTATCGGGAACGTCGAGAGTGCTGACGACCCCCTTGAAGTTGGCCCCGAGTCCGACCGGCAGATTCAGCGGCACGCATGAGGCTCCAAACGTGTCCTGAATATCGCTCAGAATCCGGTTGAAATCGAGATTATCGAGATCGCACTTGTTGACCAGAATCATCCGGCCGATGCCGGCGTTTCCCGCGAGATTGAACGTGCGCCGCGTGTTGACCTCAATTCGCGACGACGCGCTCATCACCACGACCGCGGTCTCCACCGCTCGAAGCGCTCCAATAACCTGGCCGATGAAGTCGGGGTAGCCGGGAGTGTCGACGACGTTGATTCGCTTGCCGTCGTGCTTGAAGTGAATTGCCGCCGAGTTGATCGAATGCTTGCGATGCTTCTCGTCGTCGTCGGTATCGAGAACGCTCGTGTGTTCGTCGACGGAACCGGCCCGACTGCCGATTCCCGCCTTGAACAGCATGAGGTCGCACAGAGTCGTCTTGCCGACGGCTCCATGCCCGACGAGCGCAATGTTACGGATGTCTGCCACTTGATGTTTCGTCATTGCTGCGTTCGATTCCTTTCCACGAAAGACCGGACGATGAATCAGACATGGAATGCGGCGTCGACACGGAGCACTCGTGCAGAACTCGCTGGAATGGCATCGCTTGCACGGGAACCCGTGGCGAACGACTCAATTTTAGGGAAGGAAATCGCGATTCGCCACAATTTTCCGGCGCATCCAAGTCCCCACGTCGCGCCGGGGCGGGAATCGACCTCGCTCGAAACGAAGTCGCAGATGCAGATCGCTCAGAACGGCACCGGCAGCAGGAACGCGTGATGCTCGAAGAGCACACCCTTCCCATGCGCGCCGATGAGCTGCGTAAAGAAGAGCAGAAAGACATACGAACCGACGAGCGGCACGATCAGTAGCCGACTCATCCATCGCCAGCCGAACCACGCGTCGGTCCCGGCTCGCAATGCGCGACTGTACGCCCATCCCGTAATCACGCGTGCAGGATAGATGCTCGCGATGAACACGATGGTAATGAACCACATCGCATCACGCGGCACGAGTGCAATTTTCAGCAGATAAAGCGGCAACGCGAGCGTATAGACCACCAGCGTGGCGACGAGCCAGGCGATCGGAGCGCGGTTGAACAGCTTCCGCACTTTTCCCAACTCGAAAAACGCGCGGAACCGGTCCTCCGCCGCGAAGCGTGCCTGCAGAAACGGAAGCCACAGGAAAACCAGAAGCAGGCAGAACCCGCCGAAAAGCGTGACGAGAATCGGGCCCCCTTCCGTCCGGTCGACGACTCCGAAGAGAGCCGTCGGAATGAACAGCCACAGTGCCGCGCCGAAAAGTCCCCGAATTCCGATCCAGAAATGATGCCGCAGCTGCAAGTCCGCAATGAACTCACGGATCGCAGTCGCGGCGCGCGACAGGTAGTTCCCTTCACGAATTCGAGCCAGCAGCCACCGGAAGTTTTTGATCGGCCGGAAGAAAGTCGACAAGCTGCCGCCACGCGCGAGCGCCAGAATCAGATGCACAGCCACAAGTACCGCTGCAATCGGGAGTACGACGCCAAGATTTCGCGTCGCGTTGCTCGTCGGATCGATCAGGCGCGCGTCAGCCAGCGTATCGGAAAGCAATCGCAGCGGCAGAATCCACAGCCACGTCCCGAGGACCATCGCCCCGAGCTGCGGAGCCCGCCCCAGCAGCGGAAAAGCCTGCCGGAGCCGGCCGCTCCGAGCAACTCGCCCTTCCACCTCCAGCAGGTATCCGAGCACCAGCACATTCACAATCGGAATGGCCGCGAGCAATGCCAGCAGCATGATCAGGCTGACGATTCCAAAGCCGGCCCGAAACAACCAGGCCGCGGACCGGAGCGGGTGTCGCCACGGAACTGGAATCGAATTCATCTCGGCAGCGGGACGGGAGACGGAGTGGACCGGTAGTTGCAGTTGTACAGCGTCCTCGACCGGCAGCGACGATTCCATCCCTTCCACCGGCACCGTGATGAACTCGACGATCAACGTCCCGGATTCGCTCGCGACCTCTGCGTCATGCGACTGCGAAGTCATCGTAGTACGGGGCTGGCTGGATTTGCGTGAGAACACTCTGGTCCTCGGAATCGGCTCGAAAGATCTGAGCAGAGCAGACGAACTCCCTATGATACCACGGCCGGTCCCGTTCGGTTTCCGGGAGTTTCCGAAACCCGATTCCGGACTCGCTGGTATACTCGATTACTATCCCATATCCGTCCGTTTTCAGGCTTCACCGGTTCCATTCGAAGGTCGCCGCGGTGCGGACACGTTTTCTGACGCTCCTGATTCCAACCGCTGTTCTGCTCGGCGTGACCGGAATTGTCGTCTGGGCAGCTCGACCGCATCTGCCTGACGAGAACGCACCGCCGCTGCCGGCGCACTTCTCGGATCTTCAAACGGTTGTTTCAAACGTCGATTTGCTTTTTGAGTCCGGTTGGAAAAAGGCGGGTGTGACGCCCGTCGCGACGGCGGACGAACTGCAGGTGCTCCGACGGCTGTCGCTCGCGCTCTGTGGTACGGTTCCTTCGCTCGAAGAGATCCGACAATTCGAGACCGACACCGCACCCGACCGCATTGCCCGCTGGACCACCCGGCTTCTGGAGGACAATCGCTACGCCGACTATTTCGCGGCGAGGCTCTCGCGCAGCTTTGTCGGTGCCGATCAGGGGCAGTTCATTGTCTTCCGCCGCGGTCAGTTCAACGACTGGCTCAGCCAGCAGCTTCGGGAGAACGCTCCCTACGATGAAATTGTGCGAACGATGATTTCGGAGACCGGCCTCTGGACCGGAACCCCGGCCACGAACTTCGTGACCGCCGCGGTATCCGACGGTGAGCTGGACGAGAACAAACTCGCGGGGCGAAGCGTCCGTGCATTCCTTGGACAGCGAATCGATTGCGCCCAATGCCACGACCACCCGTTCGATCATTGGAAGCAGCACGAATTTGAAGGGCTGGCATCCTGGTTCGGACAGACAAAAGTTTCACTTGTCGGCGTCGAAGACAAACGAGACCAGATCTACGAAGTTGAAGACCGGAAAACCCTCGAGATGCGGCCGATCGCTCCGACCGTGCCGTTTCACCCGGAGTGGCTGCCCGCCGAGGGAACGCGCCGTGAACAGCTCGCCGCGTGGGTTACGCATCCGGAGAATCGACGATTCGAGCGCGCGACCGCAAACCGCATCTGGGGGCTCCTGTTCGGCAAGCCGTACGTCGAACCCGTCGACGCCGTTCCCGATCCGGGCGAGAACTCTCCGGCCGATCTGCTCGACCTGCTGGGGGCCGATTTCAGAACTCATCATTACGATCTGCGACGTCTGATTCTCGCGATCGCGACATCGCGTCCCTTCCGCCTCGAATCGTCACATCCATCGGATCTGGAAGGGGAACTCGCCGAGAAACAAGCCTCGGAATGGGGGTCGTTTCCGCTCACTCGACTCCGCCCTGAGCAGATCATCGGCTCGATGCTGCAGGCGAGTTCGATCAAGACGATCGATCAGAATTCGCATCTCGTTAAACGTGCGGTCCGCTTCTTCCGCGAGCGGGATTTTGTCAACGAATACGGCGATCTCGGCGACAGCGAGCTTGAAGACCACCCGGGCACAATTCCGCAGGCATTGCTCCGGATGAACGGCGACTTCACCAGCGATTCGGTGGAATCAGGATTCCTCGGCTCTTCGGGACGAATCGCACGCTTTGCAGGATCGAATACGCAGCTCCTCGAGACCTGCTACCTCGTCTGCCTGGCACGCCGCCCGACGGAACAGGAGCGTGCGTATTTCATTCCTCAACTGGAGGAAGCGAGCAAAGGAGAAGAGCGGGAGCGCACCGTCGAAGACATTTACTGGGCGCTCTTCAACTCGCCGGAGTTCTCCTGGAATCATTGAGGCGATCCGATGCTTTTTGCCAATCGAACGTTGACCGGCGATTCGGTTTCCCGACTCGCGCGACGAGACCTTCTCCGGCTTGCCGGTGTGTTCGGGGTTTCCTTCAGTCTCCCCGGTCTTGAAGCGCGGGCCGCAAACGAGCGCGGGGCGGAACGGAAGAAATCGTTGATCACAATCTGGCTCGATGGCGGACCGAGTCAGCTCGAAACGTGGGATCCTCATCCGGGAACGAAGATCGGCGGGCCGACGACCGCCATCGACACGAAGATTCCAGGACTCCAGATCGCGCACAACTTCCCGAACCTCGCCGAACAGATTCACAATCTCTCCGTCGTCCGCTCGCTCGTTTCGAAAGAGGGGGATCACGAGCGCGGTACTTACCTGCTCAAGACCGGCTTCCGACCCGATCCGACGCTGCGGCATCCTTCAGTCGGTGCGATTGTTTCGCATGAAACGGCCGATCAGTCGATTGAAATTCCGCAGCACGTCTCGCTCGGCAACTCGCAGTGGCCCGCGCGCGGCGGATATCTCGGCGACGAGTTCGACGCCTTCAAGATCTTCGATCCGGGCCGCAACTTGCACAACATGAGAGCGCGCGTCGGCGATGACCGCCAGAAACGGCGTCTCGCCAACCTTGAAGTCGCCTCCGGCGCGTTTCGCCAGGGTCGCACGCTGCAGACCGACCGCACATTGCACCAGCATACGGTCGAGCATGCAATCCGGATGATGTCGTCGGAGCAGCTCAAAGCGTTCGACATCGACCAGGAGCCGGCCGCGGTGCGGGCTGCCTACGGAGATTCCTCGTTCGGACGCGGCTGCCTCGTCGCACGACGGCTCGTCGAACAGGGGGTCCGCGCAATTGAAGTGAACCTCCGCGGATTCGATACGCACGCGAACAACTTCGAAGGAAATCAGCAGAACGCCGCCATTCTCGACCCGGCATTCGCCGCCCTGCTCCACGATTTGAGCGAGCGTGACTTGCTGCAGTCGACCGTCGTCCTCTGCATCGGCGAATTCGGGCGGACGCCGAACATCAATCCGCTCGACGGCCGAGATCATTGGCCGAGCGGATTCTCCTGTCTCGTCGGAGGGGGCGGCCTGCAGGCGGGCAAGATCATCGGCTCGACCGACCCGACCGGCGAAAAGAAAATGCCAAGCGACCCGGTCCAGGTGGCGGATCTCTATTCCACGCTGCTGTCGGTGTTCGAAGTCGACTACCAGCGCGACAACCCGACGCCGATCGGCCGCCCGATGAAGTTCAGCGAAGGCAAACCGCTCGCTCAACTTCTCTCATGATTCGCAGGGAGTAACAACGACGTCGTTTCGGCTCAGAATCGCAGGGCCGGTTCCGCCCGCCGTTCTTTCGATCGCGCGCACTTCGATCAAGAAACTGAGCAGCCGGTGGAACCGGCCCTACGGGATTCTGACGGCCAGAAGTTGACGCCAGACGCACCCGGCCTGCCCGAATTGCAACCGGTCGTCAGTTACTTCGTCCGGCGGTGGCTTCGCTTCTTTGTCATGGTCACATCGACGATCTTGCCGGTTTCCGACAACGCAACGTGGTGGCGGTCTTCCCCTTCCACGCGATGCCACGACAGATGGTACGCCTCATGCGAGAGTGCCAGGTACGGCCGCTTGTCGGGCCCTTCCGGTCGGCGAATCTTCCCCCACGAGCCGTCGCCGAGATAGACGATTCCATTCTCGTTCTTCATGCCGTCGAGCAGCGGATGCGTCCGCTTGAAGGCGTGGTCGTGATGCTCGAAAACGGCATCGACGTTATACCGTTCAAACAAGGGAACCCAGTGCTTCCGGCTCTCTTTCCCCGTCCCTTCATCGCCGTTTCTAAGCTTCGGGGGACGAACGGAAGGATATGATGGCACATGATAAAAAACGAAGACCGTCGGGAACTCTTCGCGTACCTTGAGGGTCTTCTCGAGCCAATCGGTCTGACGTCCCTCGATCAGATTCGTATGACCAGTATCGAGGAAGATGAGCGACATGTAGTCGCCGAAGTCGATGACGTTGTAGCCTGTCTCGGGATAGAACCCGTCGAACATCGCATAGAAGAACGGGGCCCGGTTGCGGGCATTACCGTAGCCGCCGTTGACCTCGTGGTTGCCGATGCCGCCCAGGAGAGGAATGAGGCGTCCCTTCTCATCCCGCAGGTCGCGTGAATAGTTCACGAAGAACTGCAGGAACGTCCGCGCGTCCTTGCCGTTCTCGTATGCAATGTCGCCGCTCATCACCACG
>JBFWWA010000106.1:0-10559 GCA_050246455.1 Planctomycetaceae bacterium | reverse complement strand
TCCGATCTCACGCGAAGGCGGTCGATACTCTCGGTCCTCTTGTCGACCACATCAACCAGGAAGGGGAATCCTCAGAGTTCATCGACGCCCTCATCATGCTGGGAAGAAGCAACCAGTCGCTCGGCAAGTTCCAGGAAGCGGAAGTTGCGATGTCGCGCTACCTCGCTCTTCGTCCCAAGGGGGAGCAAGCCGACCAGGCCCTCGCGACTCGCGCCATCGCTCACGCGCGTTTGGGACAGGATGGGCAGACGGAGTCGGATCTCCGTTCGTTGATGATCGAACACGCCGGTTCGCCCCTCATCGGACCGACCGCGCAGGAGCTCGCGGAACTCGCCTACGCCAGGAAAGACTGGGCCGGTGCATCGAAGCTGTTCGCGGTCATGATCGGCCAGGATCCGAAAACAAAGTTACACGCCGCCGGCCTTTCCGGGCGCGCGTGGTCGTACTACCAGCAGAAGAACTTCGCCGAGGCAGCCGCCGACTTCAGCAAGCTCATCGCCGATCACCCGGAAGATTCACTCGCGCCGGAAGCAAATTACATGCAGGGCGAATGTCTGAAGGACTCCGGTCAGGCGGAAGAAGCTGTCAGGGTGCTCACGCTCGCATTCAACAAGTACGCACCTGCCGAACCTTCGAACGCAAAGTTGAACGACAAGGAACCGGCGAAGTTCGCCTATCTCGCCGGACTTTCTGCAGCCCGGATTTTGCGAACGCAGAAGAAGAATGCAGAGGCCGACGCGGCCTATGAGAAAGTGACCTCGCGCTTCCCGAAGGCGGACCAGCTCGATCAGGTGCTCAACGAATGGGCGCTCTTCAACGGCGACTTGCAGAACTTCCCCCGGTCGGACGAGATCTACCGCCGGCTCGTCAAGGACTTCCCCGAAAGCACCTTCGCCGACAACGCGCTCTTGAGTCTCGGCGAGAGCGAACTCGAAGCGGGAAAGCTCGACGTGGCATCGAAGGCTTTTCGTGAACTTCTGGCGAGGCCGGGAGCGGACGAGAAAGTTCGCGAAGCGTCGCTGTTTCACTTGTGCGGCATCGGCGTGGAGCAGCGGAAATGGAAAGAAGTCATCGCAGACGCCGGCAGCTTTGCAACAGTTTTCCCACAGAGTCCGCGGCGGGCGGAACTGGAATTCTATCTGGCCGAGGGACATGTTCACGAAAACCAGTTCGATGGCGCACGCGCTCTACTCGAGAAGCTGAAGACTGAGGTCGGGGAGAAGCTCGATGCCAAATCGCCTCCGTGGCAGCCTCGCATCTGGGTGCTCCTCGCAGAGACGTTCTTGCAGCTCAAAAGGTATGACGACGTCGTTGCGACCGTCGAGGATCTCCGCAAACGCGATTCAAAATCGCCGTGGTTGTATCAGGCGGACGAGGTTCTTGGCCGCGCCTATAAGAACCAGGCGAAGTTCGACGAAGCCCGCGCCGCATTTCAACGTGTGATTGACGATTCGACCGGTCAGAAGACCGAAACCGCAGCGAAAAGTCAGTTCCTCGCGGCCGAAACTTACATGCTTCAGAAAAACTACAAGGAAGCCCAGGAGGCTTACCTCCGCGTCTACCATCTCTACAAATTCCCGGATTGGCAGGCCCCCGCCCTCTTCCAGGCGGCGGCGTGCGACGAAATGCTCAACCAGTGGCCAAGTGCGGTCAAAACCTACGAGGACTTGATCCGAGAGTTCGCGAATCACGAATTCGCAGCCAAGGCCAAGCCTCGACTTGACGTTGCCCGAACAAAGGCGGCGGGATAAAACCGTACTCGGTCCCCCGTTCGAACCGGTCCGAGTTGCTCCCGGCAGGATGGCCGGGGCTATATACGACAGGGAATCTCGCGATGATGTCGAACGCCGAACTCACTTTGACGCAATGTGTGCGTAGAGTTGTGCTGGCGGCGTTCATCGTTGTCGTGTTTCATGCCGGCACTGACGGATTGCGCGCACAGGCCCCGGCGGACGATCCGTTCCCGACCGCAACACAGGACACCGCCGTTAAGGAGGAGAAGGCTGAGAAACGAGGGCAGATTGTTCCGACGAATTTCGTCGAAGCGGCCTTCGCCATGGGTACGGTCTTTCTCTCGGCCTTCATCCTCTGTTCGATCGTTACCGTCTGGATCGGAATTGAACGTCTCGTTGTGCTCCGGCGCGGACGCGTCATTCCCCGGCCCTTCGTCGAACGGTTCATTCAGAACCTCGAACAGGAAACGCTCGAACCGAATGACGCACTCGCGTTGTGCCAGGAAAACGGCAGTCCGATTGCCTCCATCTTCGCCCACGGCGTCAGAAAATGGGGAAAACCGAGCGTTGAGGTCGAACAGGCAATGATCGACGGCGGCGAACGTCAGGTCAGCCAGCTTCGCAGTCATCTCCGGATTCTCAACAGCATCGGGACAATTTCGCCGTTGATCGGGCTCCTGGGTACCGTGTTCGGCATGATCCAGGGGTTCAACGAGCTCGCAGCGACGGCGGGAGAAGGCCGGGAAGACCAGCTTGCTGCGGCCATTGCGATTGCGCTTTTAACCACCGCGGCGGGGCTGTTCGTCGCCATTCCCACGCTGGTGCTGCACACTTTCCTCGCCGGGAAGATCGATTCACTGGTCATCGAAATGGATGGGCTTTCGCAGGACGTTGTGAACCTCATCTCTGCAGAGGCGTTCTCCGACAAGTCGCCCGACTCTTCGCGCATTCGCAACCGACGTTCCTCCACGAATCCGAGCCCGGAATCGAAAGAACGTAAGGCGGTTTGACGGCGAGGAATTGCAATTCCGCCGCGATCGGCTTCCCCGACCTCGGGGACGGAATCGGCTGCGGCCGGAAGTGTGATTGACCTTGACCGGTTGCCGGAGGCGTCATATTCTCCCCCCTCTACTCGCCTTTCTCTCTCTCCTCTCGCACCAATTCCATAGTTATTACCGCAGGTCGCGATTCCTTCGGAGGTCCGGGTACGGACTCCGTTTGCATCGCCGCCCCGGCGCGCTCCGATTCGCGCGGAGCCGTCCTGTCGTCGCACGCGAAGGGAGTCGTGTTTCGATGAATCTCTCAAAGCTCCTCTGCAGCTTCGTGATGATTTTGATTGTCGGCTGCACGCCGCTCAACCTGCAGGCGATCGACTTTCCTTCGTTCGGCCTCGGTTCGGACGACGCCGATAAGGCGGAAAAAGACAAGAAGAAGAGCGACGAGGAGGACGACGAGGAGGGGGAGTTCGACACGAAAGTCATGACTCCGCTCATTTCGGAGTACGTGCAGATTTCGGGTCTGAACATGATCACTCTGCACGGCGTCGGGCTGGTGACCGGACTGAACGGAACCGGTGGCGATCCTCCCCCGTCGATGTATCGCACTGCGCTGCTTGAAGACATGAAGAAGCACGAGGTCAAGAATCCGAACTCGATTCTTTCCTCTCCCAACAACGCGCTCGTCGTCATCAAGGCCTATCTGCCGCCGCTCATCAAGAAGGGCGAAACGTTCGACATCGAGGTTTACAGCCCCGAAGGAAGTCCGGTCAAAAGCCTGAACGGCGGCTGGCTGCTTCCGGCCGATCTTTCCGAGCAGGCGCTCATTCCCGGCCGCGGAATGCTCGAAGGTCACCGCTATGCGAAGGCCGAAGGACCAGTGCTCGTCTCGATGGGAACCGGCGATGAGGCGGACCAGGCCGGTGTGCTCCGGCGCGGACGCATCGTCGCGGGCGGGAAGTCAATTAAGGAAGATCGGAATCTGACGCTGTATCTCCGGAACGATTTCCGAAGTTACCGAAACTCGAAACGCGTCGCCGACAGCATCGGCAAGCGATTCTTCGAATACGACAGCGCCGGTCAGCGGAAGCCGCTTGCCGTCGCCAAGACCGATCAGCAGATCGAACTCAAGGTTCTGAGCAAGTACAAAGATAACTTCCCTCGATACCTGCAGGTGATCCGCAACATCGCATTTCGCGAGGAGCCGGTTGCTCGACGCGTTCGCATGCGGAAGCTCAAGGGACAGTTGCTCGACCCGGAGACCGCGGAAGATGCGTCGATCAAACTGGAAGCGATCGGCGAAGAGTCGATTCCAATTCTGAAATCCGGACTGCAAAGCAAGAGCATGGAAGTCCGCTTCCATTCCGCCGCTGCGCTCGCGTATCTGGGCGATCAGGACGGCCTGGAAGACCTCGCCAAAGCCGTCCGGGATGAAGCCGCCTTCCGCGTCTTCGGGCTTGCGGCACTCGCATCGCTCGACGTGTCCGAATCGCACGTGCATCTGAGAAAACTGTTGAATGAACCGAGTTCCGAGACCCGGTACGGAGCATTCCGAGCTCTGACCACTCTCGATAAAAACGATCCGTTCGTGCAGGGCGAACGATTGAACAAACAATTCAATCTGCACGTGCTCGACACCGAAGGCCCCCCCATGGTGCACCTCACCAACCGGCGGAAGTCGGAAGTGGTGCTCTTCGGTGCCGATCAGAAATTCAAGACCCCCTTCTCCGCGCGGGCAGGACTGCACATTCTGGTCAATGCACCGGCCGGAAGCGAGACGGTCACCGTCGCCAGAATTGAAGTGGGACGCGAAGAACGAAGAACCGTCTCGACGCGCATCGCCGACGTCGTTCGCGCCGTGACCGACATGGATGCCAGTTATCCCGATGTCGCGATGCTGCTCGCGCAGGCCGGAGCGACGCAGAATCTTCCAGGCCGCATTGAAATCGACGCACTGCCGCAGGCTGGACGCTCGTATGTTCGTCCGCGGGGCGAATTCGCGGGTTCATCCTCTTCGAAGGCGCGCGTCGGAAACTCCAATCTCGTCCCCAACCTCTTCTCTTCCTACTCGGATACGACTCTCAAGGAAAAGAAGGTCGAGGAGCCGGACGACGCAATCAATCAGAAGTCCTCAGACGTGACAGCCGAGAAGCCGGATGCCGCGAACTCGAAAGAAGAATCGGGATCGCGCAACCGCGCAGCGTCGCGTGACAGAAAGACCGACTCCGATCAGTCCGAAGGGAAGGAAGATCTTCGCGCCGACGCAAAGTCGAACCGGTCGGCGAAGAAATCCGGGAAGAACGACGAACAGCAGCCGGACGCAGCGGATGACGACGACGAAACCGAGAAGACAAAGCCGGCTTCAGCGGGCCGTTCTTGGAATCCGTTCCGATTCTTCAGCGGCTTGGGGGGCCAAACAGAACCCGACATCGAAGATTCGGAAGCGTCGACATCGAAAAAACCGGACTCGCTCGCAACGGCTGATTCATCGTCCGATGTGCCGTCGCAATCGGAGCCGTGAACAAGTAGTTCCGTCCCGGAATGCTCGATTCAGTACCAAGTGTCATTTCACCGCCGTCAGGCGAAAACGGAAGTCGCAGGGAAGTTTCGCTCCGTTTGGCGAACTCCACAGGCTGCTAAGGTTCTCAGATGCTCAAGTCGCTGGAACTGCTCGGCTTCAAGAGCTTTGCGGACCGGACACGGTTCGACTTCGCTCCCGGTATTACCGGAGTCGTCGGTCCGAACGGAAGCGGCAAGAGCAATGTCGTCGATGCGATCAAATGGATCCTCGGCGATCAGAGCGCAAAAAGTCTGCGCGGCAAGGAGATGGTCGACGTCATCTTCAACGGCGCCGCGGGCCGAAAGCCTGCCGGCCTTGCTGAAGCGACGCTCACCTTCGACAACTCCAACGGCTTCCTTCCGCTCGAAACCCCCGAAGTGCAGATCGGCCGCCGCATCTGGCGGAGCGGCGAAGCGGAATACCTGATCAACAAGGGATCCGCGCGGCTGAAGGATGTCCGGGACCTGTTCATGGGAACCGGTGCCGGCGCGTCCGCGTACTGCATCATCGAACAGGGGCGTGTCGACCAGATTCTGCAGGCGAACCCGACGAATCGTCGAATGGTGTTCGAGGAAGCGGCCGGCATCAGTCGCTTCAAGGCTCGCCGCATCGCCGCTGAAAAGAACCTGGAGCGCGTCGATCAGAATCTTCTCCGGCTGACCGACATCGTCGATGAAGTCGAAGCGCAATTGAACGCGCTCCGAAGCCAGGCCGTGAAGGCGGCGCGATACCGTGAGATCCATACCAAACTCAAGGATTGGTGGCTCGGATTCGCGGCCGACCAGTGCCGCGTCGATCGCGAACGTCTGGCCCGGGTGGACGGTACGCTCAAACAGCATCAGATCGCCGTCGAAGAGCTGAATGCGAAACTCAAATCGCTGGAAGAATCGCTGAGTGACTTCGACACGGAAATCAATTCCGTCGACAACCGGCTGCGCGATGCGGAACGGCGCTCGTCGGCGCTCCGCGAGCAAGTCGCCGGTCACGACACGTCGCTCCGGCATCAGGCGGCGCGGAAGGATGAACTTGACCACGATCTGTCGCGGCTTCGTAAGCAGCGGCTGGAGATGCAGGCTCGCACGCAGGAAACCATCGCGGAGTTCGATCGGGCAAAAGAGCAGCTCGTCCGGTCCGAACAGGAACTGGCGGAGCGGCGGGCCACGATGCTCCAGCGCGATGCGGAACTGGCGGAACTCGAAAGCGAGATTGCGTCTCGACGTGCCCGGATCGAACAATTGAAAGAGGCCCACGCGACAGCGATTCAGCAATCCGGGAACTCCTCAAGGGCACTGGCACAGGCGCATCTGGCACTCGACTCGGCCCGATCGAGTATCGTCCAGCTGGAAGAACGAATCGTCGGGCTCGATTTGCAGATCGAAACGATCCGCGAGGAATGTGCCGAATATCAGGAGCGCTTTCGCGCAGCGAGCGACGTCGCCGCCGCCGCCGGCGAGAGGCTGCGAGCATTGCAGACGGAACGAAAATCGCTTCTCGGCGCTCAGGACCAGTTTCAGCGAAGCCTGTTTGAACTCCGGGAGCAGCGAAGCGCTTCTCAAGCACGCAAAACCGTACTGGAAGATCTTGAGTCCCGGCAGGAAGGCCTCGGAATCGGCGTCAAAGAAATCTTGAGCCGCGCTCAGAACGCCGATGTTGCTCCGTGGAATCAGATTATCGGAAGCGTGGCGGATCTGCTCGAGGTCGACCTGGAACAGGCGGCACTGCTTGAAGTCGCGCTCGGGCATCGTGCACAGCTGATCGTAATCAAGGAGTTTGTAGCGCTCCTGGAATACCTCGATCAGGCGACGGTCCCCATTCAGGGTCGGGTCGGCTTCGTTGCACTGTTCGATGACAACATCGCGGATGCGAAACGGAGAAACTCAAAGGTCCCGACCGCGTCGCGGCGGGAATCGCTCCGATTCGAACAGTTCCGCGTCGATCCGCAGTCGATGGCCGACCTCAACGGACTCCAAGGGGTTCAATGCCGGGCGGATGCGATGGTCCGCTCGTCGCCGAAGGCCCCGAGCCTTGCGCGAAAACTGTTCGCCGACACCTGGATCGTCGACGACCTCGAAACAGCGCTCGAGTTGTCGGCGGGCGCGGGCCGCGGTTGCCGCTTCGTTACGCTCCAGGGAGAGCTGCTCGACGCGGATGCCACGCTCACCGTCGGGACGATCCGCACGGAAACCGCCTTCGTTTCGCGCAAGAGCGAACTCCGCAGGCTGCGGCAGGATCTCGTTCAGCTGGATAAGCAGATTGCCGAGGAAGAGCGGCGCATCGACGGGCTCGAAGCAAGCGTGACAAGTGCCGACAGCCGGCTTGACGCCGCGGAAGTCGAGCTGAAGGCGGCCGTCGACACGCAGGTCGAACGGCGATCGGAACTCGCTGCGCAGGAGCACCGGCTAGAGCGGATCGTTGCCGATCGCGATGCCGTTCTCCAGGAAATCGCGGTTTCGGTGTCACGGACGCGACAGCTCGAAGTGGAAGTCGAATCCGCCACGGCCGCCGCCACCGCCGCAGAGGCAATGATTCACCAGCTCCAGGAAGAACGGGCGTCGGCGGAGCGGGAGCTGACGGAGTCCGATGCAAGGATCCACGTTCTTCGCGAAGCCCGGAACAGCGAACGGATCGACGTCGCAAAACAGGAAGAACGCCTTCAAGGTCTTGAGAACGCCTGCGAGAGACTGGAGCAGGACCGCGTTCTCCGAATGCAGCATCGGGACGAATCGGAACGGCGGTTCGAGGCGGCATCGGAGCAGCGACGCCAGATTACCCTTCACATTCTGAACCTGAACTCGACGCTCGCAGAACTGATGCTCCAGCAGGAGAGCGCCGCTCATGAAGCGGGAACCTTGATGGGCGAGCGGGAAAAACTTCGCGGAAGACGCGCGATCCTCTTAAAGGAGGAGGCCGCTCTCCGAGAGCAGCGACGGGTCCTCAGCGACGAACAGCACAAGGCCGAATTCGAAGTCCGCGACATTACGCACCAGATCAATTCGCTGGGTGAGCGCATTGAAGAGGAGTACCAGCTCTCGCTCAATGATGTCATCGAATCGGGTGCTTCCGCGGTCCACCTGCTCCAGCAGGAGCGGGACGGAGTTGACGGCGAAGCGGACGAAGCCCCCGAAGTGTCAGCGGGTGAACCGTCCGACTCGACGGCCGAAACCGACCGTCCCGATGCTTCGCGCGCGGAACTCTCCTTCGCGGATGTCCGCGAGGAGATCGAAGCTCGAGTCAATCGTCTTCGCCGCCAGTTGAAGCTGATGGGAAGTGTGAACACGGACAGCCTCCGCGATCTGGATGAACTCGAGCGACGTTTCGGGCATCTGAGCGAACAGCTGGACGACCTCGTGCAGGCCAAACGCGCGCTGGAAGAGATTGTGCGGCGGATCAACACCGAGAGCGAACGGATGTTCGCCGAGGCGTTCGAGTCGATTCGCAATCATTTCCGCGAACTTTTCCGCAAGCTGTTCGGCGGCGGCGAAGGGGACGTGATTCTCGAAGATCCGAACGACATCCTGGAGTGCGGCATCGATATTGTCGCCCGCCCTCCCGGAAAGGAACTGCGAAGCATCACTCTCCTGAGCGGCGGCGAGAAGACGCTGACTGCGGTTGCGCTGCTGCTTTCCATCTTCAAGAGCCGTCCGAGTCCGTTCTGCATCCTGGACGAGGTCGATGCGGCTCTCGACGAGGCGAACGTCGACCGCTTCGTGGCCCTGCTCCGCGAATTCCGTGAAACGACGCAGTTCATCATGATCACTCACAGCAAGCGATCGATGACGGTGGCGGACGTGCTTTACGGTGTCACGATGGAACAATCGGGAGTGTCCAAGCGGATGTCGGTCCGATTCGACGAAGTCGGCGAGAATGGAGAACTGAAGACCGGAGGAGCGAAATCGTCGGAAAAAAGTCCTGCATCCAACCGCCGCGATCGCGATGCGGCGTGACATCGACGTAGAAATTCGCTTGAGGCTCCATCGGGCGGCTGGCGATGCCGTCGGAACGGATTTTCAGGTGAGGTTTTGTATGCGCCGTCTGTAACATTCTTGCAGGCAATCGGTTACGGCAAAATCGGCAACTTCAGGTTAAAAGAGCCCCCATCGGAAAACTCGACCTCGTGTGCATCGTCCAATTGCGAGAACGGGCGTTTCAAGTACCGTCCGCAAAGATACTAAAGTCGTCATGCCGCGGAAGTCGAAGTTATACGTCAGACGATTGGTCTGGATACGCGTCGCGATGAGATCGTGACGACTGCAGGGATGCGGTTGAAGCGTATCGAGGCCAGGAGTCTGATTGGGGGGAAGGACATCTTGGCGACCAACCTGCCACAGAGCCGGACGCTCTTGCGATTGGCTTCCGGTCCCCGCTCCCCGATCCACTGTCCGCTTCCTATTCTTCGAGAGAAGGATGTGAAGTCCGGACAATGCCCGGATCGATGATTCCCAGAGAAACCCAGCCTTTGTTTGGGCTTGATTTCGCGATGTTATGCGCGAGTCAGGCCAGAGCTTGAGATATACCCCGACCCAAGACTGCGGTGGTTCCTGTAAGTCACGGACCCAGTGGCTAGGAGAGCCGGCCACCGTTGTAGGGGTGAAGATCTTGAGGGCCCGACGAACCCTCTGAGTTGGCCAAGAGAATCTGATTGGAGAGCCCGCAATGAGGACGATCTTCACTACTGGACAAGTAGCCAAGATCTGTAAAGTAGCACCCCGCACCGTTAGCAAGTGGTTCGACTCCGGTCGCCTTCGCGGCTACCGGATTCCCGGATCTCAGGATCGCCGGATTCCGCGCGAACACCTGATCCGGTTCCTGAAAGAACACGGAATGCCACTGGGTGAACTGGAAGACGAAGCCATGGGCAAGATTTTGCTCGTCGGCGCCGACAACCTGGTTCGCTCCAGCCTGACCGAGATGATGGGTGCGGATGACTTTAAGATCGAATCCGCCGTGAGCGGTTTTGAAGCAGGCATTCAGGCCGAGTCGCTCCATCCCGATTGCGTCGTCATCGACTTCGCAATGGGCCGGAACGAAGCGCTGATGATTGCTCAGAACCTCAAGAAGAACTCCGAGTATCTCGAAACGGTCCTCATCGGACTGTTGAGCGATGACGACAACGCGAGCGGATTCGACCGCACGTTGTTCAACGAAACTTTCCGCAAGCCGTTTGACGGTGCGTTGCTTGCCGAGCGTATCCGTACGCTCGTCGGACGCAAGAAGCAGCTTGCCTGATCGCGAATTTGCCACGGGAAGTCCCTGTTCGGTATCATGGATGAT
>JBFWWA010000105.1:0-10615 GCA_050246455.1 Planctomycetaceae bacterium | reverse complement strand
GTGGATCTCGCGAAGGTCGATGATGGGATATTGACGCACAACCCGCAGCATCGTTCGGAGAATCGACATGCACGGCAACAGTTCGCGTACCATTGTTGTCTCTGTTGCGGCGGTCAGTATTGTTGCGGCCGCTGTTCTCCTGGAAAACTCGCGGCCTGGAACCGGTCCATCCACCGCACCTCCCTCTGTGCCCGTAGTTTCCTTGGCCACGGTGCCGGTGGAGCTGACGGTCAAGCAGCGATCCACCGTGCCGATTCCGGGTTCGGGCGACAACCTTCTGCTCACGGTCGACGACGTGACACGCGGACAGATTCAGGTGACGCTGCTCGAGAAAGGCCGCGCCGCACTCTTCGGACCGATCTCAATGACGCCCGATAATTCCATACCCTTCGCTTACGGTGATGCCAGGTACTCGCTGCACTTGAAAACGCTGCACAACGCGCTCGTCGGCGAAGACTTCGCCGAATTCGTGATCCGCGGTGCATCGGCCGCTGCGGCGGCGAAGCTTACTGAAGATGAGAAGATCGAAAAATTGATTGCGACCATTGCTTCGCTCGACAAAGCGGTTTTCATCCGCGATGGCGCGGAGCATACGAGTGCCGAAGCGGCCGGTCATCTGCGCGACAAATGGAACGCGAAGAAGGATGAAGTGAAAACGGCGGAGGATTTCATTAAGCTCGTCGCCACCAGTGCAACACTCTCCGGCGAGCCGTACCGAATACGTTCAGCCGATGGTACGGAGATGGCTTCGTCCGAATTCTTACGGAAGCGTCTTGCGGAAATCGAATCGAGTGCCGACGTAGCCGCGGTCTCCGAGAAGGAGAAACCCGAGTAAGTTGAAACCGGTGAATGACGCGATTTCGCTACCACTCGCATCGAATTCTGTTTATATTGCGGTTCGCAGGGTTCGTCTGTTCACCACGAGTCAGGAGCGATCGATGCAAGCGCTCAATCGCACGACGGCCGAAAGTGGGTTTCGGGGAAGAGTCTCGCGGCGAGGGATGCTGCAGGCGGGGACCCTCGCGCTTGGGGGGCTCACGCTCGGCGATCTGTTCCGGCTCCGTGCGGAATCGGCCGCGCCGGCCAAAGAGCGGCCGAAGTCGATCATCATGATCCACCTGAGCGGCGGGCCGTCGCACATCGACATGTACGACATGAAGCCCGACGCCCCCTCTGAGTACCGGGGCGAGTTTAGCCCCATCCGCACGAACGTCCCCGGCATCGACATCTGCGAACACATGCCGATGCAGGCGAAGATCGCCGACAAGTTCACAATTCTTCGCGGCGTGCAGCTCGCGCATCTCCACACCGGAAACGAATTCTACAGCGGCTATCCGTGGCAGGAGCAGCCGCGCGCGGTCGTGCCGGGTGAAGCGCAGCGCCCCGCGCTCGGGTCGGTCGTCAGTCGACTCCGCGGCTCATCGGCCATTCCGCCGTACGTCAGCCTTGATAACAATCTCGACTGGGAGAGGGCCTACTACCTCGGTCTCGAGCACGAGCCGTTCCGTCTGCGCGGCAACAGCCCGCCGGAATCGCTCAACAACATGGGTCGGCGCAAGTCGATCGGTGACAACCGGATGGTGAGTCGCGCGCACCTGCTGCAGATTCTCGACAAGATTCCGCGCGGAGCCGAGTCGACGCCCGGCATGAGCGCGATGGATGCCTTCCAGCAGCGCGCGCTCGACATTGTCAGCTCCGGCAAGGTCCGTGAAGCGTTCGACGTCGCCAAAGAGCCGGACCATGTTCGCGCCCGGTATGGCGAGAAAAGCTTCCGCTCCATCCGCCAGGACGACACGAAGAACTACCAGATGCAGGGGCATCCGGGCGTTCCGTTTCTACAGGCACGCCGGCTCGTTGAGGCGGGTGTTGCCGTCGTCTCCGTCTGCATCGGGGGCTGGGACACGCACCGTTACAACTTCGAGACACTTGCCGCCACGCTCCCGCCGCTCGATCAGGCGATCACGGCTCTCGTCCTCGATCTCGAAGAGCGCGGGATGCTCGATGATGTCGTCGTGCTGATGGGAGGCGAGTTCGGCCGCACGCCGCGCATCGGCGACATCAAGCCCGACGGCCGCAGCCACTGGCCCGACGCCGGCTTCCTCTGGATGGCGGGGGGCGGCATTCGAACCGGCCAGGTCATCGGCGCGACCGATTATCGCGGCGAAGATGTCATCACCGCACCGATCCGGATGCAGAACGTCCTCGCGACGATCTACCCGCTCCTCGGCATCGACCCGTCAACCACCTTCCGCGACAACAACGGCCGCCCGCAATACGTCCTCGAAACCCGCGAACCGGTCAGCGGGCTGGTGTGAGAGATCTGTCACCCACGATTCGGCAATTTGGTCGTGACCAATCGAGGAGCTAATTGCGGTAAGGCGCTTCGAAGCGGATTCCCGTCTTCGGAAGCTGTTCGACCAGGAACTTCGCGTGTTCGGACGATTCCAGTCGGTCCGGCAGTCCCAGCGACTCCAGATTCTTGAGATTCGCCAGCCGGCGCAACTCTGTGGAATCGGTGATCTGGGAATTGTTTAGGCTCAGATTGCGAAGTGCCGTCATCTCGCCCAGATGCTTCAGGCTCGCATCGGTCAGCAGCTTGCCATGAATCGAGAGCCGGCGGAGCCGCGGAAGACGGGTCAGATGTTCGAGCCCCGCATCGGCGACGGCCGAGTGGTAGATGTCGACGTCTTCAAGCATGACGAGCTTGGAGAGGTGCTTCATCCCGTCGTTTGTGACCTTCGTCCCGGCGAGCTCGATGTGTTCGAGCTTACTGCATTCGCTGAGCCCGCGCAGACCTTCGTCTTCCAGCGGAGAGTCGCGAAACGACACTCGCTTCAGCTCACGGAATTCGGCGAGCGCCAGAAGACCTTCGTTGGAGAGCGGTTGTCGGCAATCGCTGAGATGCAATTCTTCAATCGGAAGCCGTTGGAAATTCGCGAGCGTCGTACCTGTGACCGATGTCCCCCAGAGCAGCAGCCGTTTGAGTTTCGGAAGGGGGGCGAGGTGTCGAATGCCGCGATCAGTCACGCCCGGGCTGCCGATCGTGATTCGTTCGAGATTTTCGAGCGCAGTGAGCGATTCAAGATTCCCGTCGGTGAAAACCGCGCCGGCGATCGACCGGAGCGATTTCAATCGAAGGAGCTGCGCCATCGCGTCGTCGTCGAACTCGATCCCGTTCAGTTCGAGCACTTGAAGATTGGGAAACGCCGCCAGATGCTTGAGACCTGCGGTCGTGAACGATGTCTCTCTGAGAATGATTTCCCGCAACTCGCGAAGATTCGTCATCCGGGCGAGGTGCGAGAGTTCGACGTCGGTCGAGTTGCGATGCTTGCCGAGTTCCACTCGCAGAATGAAATCGCCCGACTCCGGCAGCGTGATCGGATGTTGTTCGATCCACGGAATATCGGCCCGTCTGTCAGCGCGGGCGCCGATGCTCGCCAGCCATTTCACGATGTCTCTGCTCAGGGCATTGTTGCTCGGCGGCGCGAGTTCTTCGGCCGCTTCGATGCCGGAACGTTTTCCTCCGGCCGGCTTGAGTGTCGCAAAAGCTTGGATGTTCGCGCGGATGTAGACGCCGAGTTTCTGCTGCATTGCACGGCTTGAGTCGTAGATGACGTGGTCACATTCCGCGAGGATCTTCTTTCCGTTCTCGTCCCGGTTGACGACCAGTTCCGCTCGCTCATCGCAATCGTCCGGCGGGATTGAGTTGGGAAAGATCGTGAACGACTTACGAACCGCTTTGGCCGACCCGGGCAAGCCGATGGTGTCGTACGCATCGGCCAGTCCGAGGCAGTCGGCGACGTCGCTCGTGAACCAGTACTCGAACCCGCCGTTTCCAATCAGCCCTTCGGCTCCCCAGATGTGATAGACAACTCGCTGCTCAATCGGGAGTTTGGCCTGGCTTACCGCATCACCGCTGTCTGTCAATCTCGAAACGCGAATGAAGATTTCATTCGCCAGCTTGAAGTCGTTGGGACTGAGGAAGAACTGGCGCAACTCGGGGTCCATTGCCGCCAGCGATTGCGCGTCGATTTTGCCGTCGGGACCATTCGGAACGGTTGTCTGAATTCCTTCGAACTCCACTGGCTTTCTCCCGATTTCGAAGTACGAGGCGGCTCCGAGCGCTGCAATCAAAAGCAGAAATGTCGCATTGATGCGAAACATGGTGCTCACAGCTCATCCCTTAAGTTGGTGCTCTTTCGGCCCACCTCAATTTTCACTTCCCCCCAAACAACAATGGCAGCAGTTCTATCCGCAGCGCCTGCAGGCTGAAATAGCCAAAGAAGGCGCAGCTCCAGACGACCGCGACGAAACGGAGCGGGCTCATCGACAGGCTTCGCGATAGAACCTTGTTGTTCATGTAGAGGAGCACCAGCGAATACAGAAACATTACCGCACCGTTCATGGCCGCAGAGATTTTGAGCAGCACCATCGGCTCGCTGAAGACCGGCTGCAGCAGAATGATTGTTCCGAGGGCAATCTCGCCCCACAGGAAGCAGTAGTAGAGCCGTCCCTGCGACCACGCCGAATTCTCGCGGAGATAGTTCACCTTCACGATGTCGGTCGAAATGCGCGCGACGACGTCGAGCACGCCGAGCTCGGTGGTGAACAATAGCGCGATTCCCATGATGAAGAACGCCGGCTTGAGCAGCGAGCCGAACCGCGCTTCGCCGATCAATGTCGACTCACCCCACACGAAGCTCATCCCCGAGCCGAAGCGGTCCATGCCAGGCTTCAGTGCGCCGGTCTCGTCTCGAAACAGCGAATACGAAATGAGTGCGAGCAGGCAGAGGCAGACGACGCACGTCAGATAAAAGCTCATGAAGTGCTCGATGTTCGCGGCCCGCCACCACTGCTTCCAGCGGCGCATGTTTTCGGGCGTGTGCGGGAAGTGGTAGCCGACGTCGGCGATGGGCTCCTCCTGGCCGGTCAGCGGACTGGTAATGCGTCCGATGTACTTTCCCATGCCGTAGCCTTTGTCTTTGATGAAATGGCTTTGGCCGAGATTCATCGTTCCCCCCGCTCCCGCGAATGCGAGCGCGCCGAGCAGCTGCATCATCGTCAGTCCGCTCTCGCCGAGGTCCGGCATGGTGCCGACGTTCCTGACGCCGGCAATCATCGCGACGAAGGCGTCGCCGCGAATCACGACGCAGCCGATCACGATTGCAATCACCACAATGATAGTGACCAGAAACTTCTGCAGCCGCTCGACCGTATTGTAAACGACCGGCCCCGTGGTGAGCACGATGCCGACCAGAACCAGCAGCGCGATCGAGATTTCACGCACGTACCGCGCCTCGTAGGTTGTCACTCCCTCTTTGACAACTTCCAGCGGCCCGAAGACGAGCCAGCTCATCATCGACGCCGCACCCGTTCCCCAGCCGGGCCATGCCCACGGCACGATATTGAGCACCAGCATCACCGGTCCCCAGGTTTTGCTCAAACGGCAGAAACCGGTGATCGCGCTTTCACCTGTCGCGAGCGTCCAGCGTTCGATTTCCATGTTCACGAAGAACTGCGTGATCACCCCCAGCATGCAGGCCCAGTAGAAGACGAACCCGGTCCGGTACACGACGTGCGGCCAGAAGACGAACTCACCCGATCCGAGCGCAAGCCCCGCCAGCATCACGCTCGGCCCGACCATTGTCCTCCACGCGACCGGCTCCGGAAGATCGCGGTACCGCAGCGGCGGCAAGTTGTGATGCGGGATCACGGAATCGGGAACCAGATCGTCGGAGCGCGCTTCGGTCATTGTTCACTTTCGTAGGGTGGGCTCTGCCCACCACCATATACACAGCAGACGTCCTTTCGGTTCAAGGAGCATACCCGAGGTGGTGCCCACAATTCGAGAAGCAGGTTACGTTGGCGAAACATTTCCGCATGGGGGGGGCGATTTGGCGGTTCCGTGTCGACGTTCCTCGTGGCATGATGGGTGACTCACGGAGGTGATTGCAACGATGTCACTGGTCATCCCCACCATCAATGATGTTCATCGCGCGGAAACGGTCATTCGCGAGCATGTTTCTCCCGCACCTTTGATCCGGTCGTACGCGCTCGAACGTGTGCTCGGTCTGCCGCCGACCCGGCGCGTCTGGCTGAACGATTACGGCTGGACTCCATCCGGTTCGTTCAAGCTGCTCGGTGCGCTCAACTGGATGTCGAACAATCTGGAAAGGATCGGCTCGCGGCCGGTGGCGGCGCATTCGTCGGGAAACTTTGCCTCGGGAATTGCGTTTGCGGGGATGCGGTTCGGACGCCGCGTGATCGTCGTGATGCCGGAGACCGCGCCACGAGTAAAGTTCGAGCGGACCCGTTCGTTCGGTGCGGATGTTCGCACTTACGATATCTCGCGCGACCACCTGACCGGCGAGCGGGACCGGTTGACCCGCGAGATTGCCGAGGGGGAGGGGGCAATCCAGGCCTCTCCGTACGACGATCCGCACATCATCGCCGGGAATGGTGTGGGTGCCCTGCAGGCGTGTCGCGAACTCAAGAGCAACGGCCGCACGGTGTCTCATTTCTATTGCCCGGTCAGCGGCGGCGGCCTGATGGCGGGGCAGGCACTCGCCGTCGCGGACGGATTCCCGGACGCACGCATCATTGGCGTCGAGCCGAGCGGAGCGGACGACTTCCGGCAGTCATTGCAGGCAGGGAAGCGCGTGCGTGTCGGCAAACCGGCCAGCATCTGCGATGGGCTCCTGTCCTACGACGTCGGAGAACATAACTGGCCGATCCTGCAGCAGCTGGTCGAGAGGTCAGTTTCCATTGAAGACATCGACACGCGCCGCGCGATGCGCTGGCTTTACGAGCAGCATGGCTTGCGGACCGAACCTTCCGGAGCGATCGGAGTGGCCGCACTTCTGGGTGGGCAGGTCGACTTGAGCGGAGAAGGGGACCTTGTCGTGTTGATCAGCGGACGAAATGTTGACGATAGCGCGTTTGCGGACTGGATTGACATCGACACCGCTTCGTAACGGCAGCAATTCAACGAGAGCGCTTCGTTAACCGATCGATGTCAGGAGCGACCGACCGTCGGTTGCCGTTCGGTCGATAAACTGGAGCAGGCCGACCAGGTCGTCCCGCAGTCGATCGCGATTCGACGGATGACTCCAGTCCGCTCCCGGCACTTCGGGCCCCAGCGACGCGAAATGGTTTTCGAGATCCGCGGATGGTAGCGTCTGCAGCGCGGAATGGATGAGAGCAATTTCCGCCGGCGTGACGATGGATTCGCACTCTTCCAGATGCCCGCCGGGGAGGTCCTCGCCCGCGCGCAGGAGGAACTCCACAGGTCGCGGCGGTTGGTCGCGGTTATCAACCGATTGCTTGAGCGTCTTACCGGAGAGGACGAAATGGAGCCCGTCCCAGAACTCGCTTCGGAATTCGCGCTCTTCCGGTACAACGAGAAGGGGATCGATCGGTTCATCGGACGGCGTTCTGGTCGGCCGCGATGCGAGACGTTCCTGAACGGCCGCCAGAATCATCGTGAGTATCAGGCCTGCGGCCGCGGATGCCAGGAACGCCGGCCAGCCGAATCGGTCGCCGAGGAATGGTCCGACCAGGAACGTCGCGAGAATGGCAATCGTACATCCGACGACGATCAAACCTTCGTAGCGATCGCGTATTGGTTCACCCGGATTGACAAGGTCGTCGGTGGAAATCTCTCCTTCGCGAAGCGCGTTCGCCTGTTCATCGGTAATTGCTCGCAACAGGAGATACTGCGACACGGAACGGCCTTGTTCATTGAGGGTGGGCTGTGCCCACCAGCTGGAATCAGCAGATCAAGGAATGGTGAGCACAATCGACCCGACAAAAGACGGAGAGGGTGGGACGCGTTATTTGCGTTCCTGCCGATAGATCTCGGTGAGCAGTTCCTCGACAGATTTGAACTTCTTGCCGGCGCCGGTGACAGCCTCGAGCTTCTTGCGCGCGTCCGGAGCACTGTGGCCGAGGCTTACCAGTGCCTCGTACGCCTCATTGATCAGGTCATGCTCGCCCGCTCGTTCGGGGGGAAGATCGTGCGCGACCATCAGCGCAAAGCGGGTCATTTTGCGGCGAAGTTTCGCGACGATTCGTTCCGCCACGGCTGGACCGACGCCGGGGAGCGTGGTGAGCTGGTCGAGGTCCTGCTCTTCGATGGCAGTCGCAACTTCGCGGACCGGGCGAACCATGGCGCGCAAGGCTTTCTTCACCCCGACGCCATCGACCGAGCAGATGAGATCGAAAAACTGCCGTTCGGCATCGCTCATGAAGCCGACGAGGCGCGGAACGAGCTTACCCCCCTGCGCGGCGTTTCCCTCGATGTATTCAATTGTCCGCAGGCTGACCGATTTGCCGATCGAGCCCTGCAATTGCCGGCGGACGAATTCGGGAATGTAGACTTCGTACTCGAACGCACCGACTTCGAGAATCGCCTCGTCGCCGTTGAGTTGCACAAGTTTTCCGGTGATTTTAGTGATCACGATAGGTTTCAGGTTTCCGGAGAGAATGAATCGAGAACAGCATTTCGCCGCGCGTGCATCGCTTCGATGCGCAGGTGGTGATGGAGACAGATGGCGATGGCGGATGCGTCGGCAACATCGTGCGGATCGAGGACCTGCTCGAGCCGCAGCTCCATCCGGACCGCATGCTGGATCTGTTCCTTGGAAGCGCGGCCGCTCCCGGTGAGGAGTTTCTTGACCTGCGTCGGCGTGAAGTGAATGACCGGCAGATTCTCTTCGGCGGCTACGAGCAGGATCGCTCCCCGCGCGTGCGCCATGAGGATCGCCGACTTTGGATTCTTCCCGAGTGAGAAAACCTGCTCGATCGCCAGTGCCCGGGGGCGAAACTCCCGAATCACTTCGCGAAGTCCGTTGCCGATCTCGTGCACCCGCTCCGCCAGAGTTTGCCCGCGCGTTGAACGGATCACGCCACCCTCCCGCAGGAAGTGGCCGTTGGACGTGGTTTCAAGGACGGCATAGCCGGTCCGCACCAGCCCCGGATCGATACCGAGACATCGCTCCGCGGCGATCGATTCAGCGGAGTTCTGCTGCGAGTAATGCATCGCACCGCCTTGCGGATGAGTTCACCACGGAAACACAGAGTGCACGGAGATCAGAAGAAATCTCAAGGCGTCAAACCTCTGGAATTGCCTTCTCTGTGAGTTCCGTGTCTCCGTGGTGAGGATCTCCCTCTCTTGAACTAATCCCGCCGCCAGATCGTTCCGTCGGGCCGGTCTTCGAGTGTGACTTTGAGCGCGTTGAGGCCGTCGCGGATCTTGTCGGCAATTGCGAACTGCTTCGTCTTACGCGAGTCGGCACGCAGTTCGATGATGAGCTGCATCAGCGCGGCCGCGAACCCGTCGTCGGCTCCGCCTCCCTTTTTCTCGATCGGCTTTTTGAATACGCCCAGCAGTTGCGCGAGTTCTTTGAGCAGCGACATCGCCGCGTGGAGCGCTTTCTTCTGCTGATCGTCGGCTTTCGTCCCGGCGTCGAGCTTGTGCTTCGCAATGTAACCGTTGATCGTGCGGAGCATCTCGAACAGCACACCGACCGCGCCGCCGGTATTGAAGTCGTCGTCCATTGCGTCGAGGAACCGCGTTCGAAAGTGGTCGAGTTCCGTGAAGAGCTCTGATGGCTCTCCTTCGAGCGCGATGGAATCTTCGCGAAGCATCGCTGCCGAAATCTGGTAGAAGTCGGCGCCGGTGATGCGCTGGTACGCTTCGAACAGTCTGTAGAACTTTTCCAGGTTTTCTTCCGCTTCGGAAATCAGCTCGTCGCTGAGCTCGATCGGGCTGCGGTAGTGCGTTCGCAGAAGGAAGAAGCGGACCGATTCGGGCGTATGCGCCGCGAACATCTCCTTGACCGAGGCCGCTCCCTTGGAACCAGCGAGCTTGTTTGCTTCCTGGGTCGCCTGGTCGATTGGCGCATCGCCATGCCGGTCGTGCTGGCCGCCGACCTTTCCGGCAGTTCCGCTGGCCTGCATGAGCCCGTTGTGCAGCCAGTACCGCGAAAAAGGCTTGCCGGTGTACGATTCCGATTGCGCGAGCTCGTTTTCATGATGCGGAAACATCAGGTCGAGCCCGCCGCCGTGAATGTCGATGCAATCGCCGAGAATCTTGTTACTCATCGCCGAGCATTCGATGTGCCAGCCGGGGCGGCCGGGTCCCCAGGGGCTGTCCCAGGCGGGCTCACCCGGCTTCGACTTCTTCCAGAGTGCGAAGTCAGCGGGGTGATGCTTGCGGTCGTTGGCCTCGACCCGCACGCCGGCCATCATCTCGGAAATGCTCCGGCGGCTCAGCTTGCCGTAATCTTCGTCGCGAGTCGTTTCGAAGTAGACGTCGCCATCGAGCGGATAGGCATACCCGCGGTCGACCAGCCGGCCGATCATCTTGAGCATTTCGGGAATGTGCTCAGTGGCGTAGGGAAAGTGATCAACGGTGTCGACGCCGATTGTTTCCAGGTTGTCGAAGTAATCGCGAGTCATTTCCCGCGCAAGGGCTTCGACCGTGGTGTCGCGCTCGCGAGCACGGTTGATGAGCTTGTCGTCAACGTCAGTAATGTTGATGACGAACTTCACGTCGTAACCGTTGTAGCTGAGGTAGCGTTTGATCGTGTCGAAGATGACCGGACCGACCATG
>JBFWWA010000104.1:0-10625 GCA_050246455.1 Planctomycetaceae bacterium | reverse complement strand
TTTGCTCCGGTCTGGGCCGAGTTTCCAACGGCACCGGGCTCTGTTTCGCGATTCCAGCCTCGTTCGGCCTGAACGGTATTCTCCGTTCTTCGAACGTGGCATCCATTGTTTGATCCCGTCGACCCTATCCCTTTCAATCCCCCAAGGAAAGGACCCATCCCATGAAGAGTTTGGCCATGCTCCTTCTCGGAGTTTCATTGGCATTGCAGGCTACCGGTTGCTGCGGCTGCCTGAGCGGCTGCAATCCCTGTGGCTCCGCCTGTGGTTATTCTCCGGCGCCGGTTTACGGCGGCGGTTGTTCGACCGGACAGTGCAGTCCGGGCGGTGCGTATCCTGCGGTGGTTCCGCAGGGTGCATTCTTCAGCCCGGCAGGTGCGCCGTCGTTCGCGGCTGCTCCGGCTCGGCCTGTTGATCAGTTCGCATCGGCTTCGCCGGCGTTCGCTCAAACCGCGATGGCTGGTCCGCTCGATCCGCTTCCGACCTACTGATCGGACGCTGCAGCGAGTGGCGTGAACGACGTCGTTTCCGGCGCATCAACCAGGAATCGGCCGCTGTGGCCGCCGTGGAACGCGCCCCGGAGAAACCCGGGGCGGGTTCGACCCGGCCGTTGTGCGGCGAAGACTTGTTGAGCGTTCGGGCGCGGCCTTCACGCGGGTGGGAGATGGTGCGCAGTACGCGTCGCTGCGTCACTCGACCGTCGCGGCAACGAGCCCTATAATTGAGCGGAATCCTCGTTTTCTCGAGTTTCTCCGTCAGATTCGAAGGCTCATGCGCGTCGTTCATTATCCGCATCCGGCACTGCGCTGGAAGTCGAAACCAATCGTCGAGATCAATGCCGATCTGCGCGCGACCATTGCGCGCATGTTCGAGCTGATGTACGAGCACAAAGGAATCGGCCTGGCAGCTAACCAGGTGGCGCTGCCGATCCGTCTGTTCGTCGCCAATGTTTCGGGCAATGCCGAAGCGAAGGACGAGGAACATGTCTTCATCAACCCCGAGATCATCAGCCGCAAGGGGACCGACGAAGCGGAGGAAGGCTGCCTGAGCCTGCCGGAGCTTTACGGGCCGGTGAAGCGCGCGGAAGAAATCGTGGTCGACGCGTTCGATCTGGATGGGCGTCAGTTCGCGATGACGCTCACCGCTCTTCCCGCGCGCGTCGTACAGCATGAAATCGATCATCTCGACGGCGTGCTCTTCACTGATCGAATGACAGACGCCGCGCGCCGCGAACTCGATCCCCGCATCGCCGATTTTGAAGCCCATTTCCGACGTCAGCAGAGCGCCGGCGAAATTCCGAGCGACGACGAGATTCGCCGGCAACTCCGCAAGCTTGAGCCGAACGGTGACTGATTTGCTTGACCTCGGCGAGCTCGGCCGCGGCCCGGCGCGAAGCTGCGTGCGATGTTCCTTCCTTCGAACGCGGGTGATCACTGTTCACCCGACTTGAGCCCGCAAAATGCCGCTTCGACTCGTGATGATGGGAACCGGGGACTTCGCAGTTCCGACATACCACGCTCTCTACGGCAGCGGGCATGTCGTGGTCGGGCTCTTCACGCAGCCCGACCGGACCGGCAGCGGACATCACCACCATGTCAATCCGATGAAGGAGCTCGCCCTCGCGCAAGGAACGCCGGTTTTCCAGCCGCAGAACGTGAATACCCCCGAATCGCTCGCCGAGTTGCGCGGGCTCGACGTGGATCTCTGCGTCGTCGCCGCGTACGGGCAGATTCTCTCGAAGGATCTGCTGTCGATTCCACGCCTCGGCGCAATCAACCTGCATGCTTCGATTCTGCCACGGCATCGTGGAGCAGCTCCGGTTCAGTACGCCGTCTGGAAGGGGGACCGGATCACCGGCGTGACCATCTTTCAGATCGATCCCCGGCTCGATGCCGGTATGATCCTCGCCCTCGAAACGCTCGAGATCGATCCTCACGAAACGGCAGGGGAACTCGAAGTGCGGCTCGCGGAGCTTTCGGCACCGCTCGCGCTTCGCGTCATTGACGAGCTCGACCAAGGGACGACACAGCCGGTTCCCCAGGATGCGAGCCTCGTCACGCGTGCTCCACGAATCAAGAAGGAAGAAGGGGTCATCGACTGGTCGAAATCCAATGAAGAGATCGGCTGGCACGTCCGGGCGATGCAGCCCTGGCCGACAGCGTACACCTTTCTCCACCAGTCGGGCCGGCCGGCGACACGACTGATACTGCTCGAAGTGAAGCAGGTCGAGCCCGGTCCCTCTCATGAAGATCGGCCCGCGGAGCCAGGCGTGGTGCTTTCTGCGGAAAACGACCGGCTTGTCGTTCAAACCGGCCGCGGCGCGCTCGAGCTTGTCCGCGTCAAGCCCGAGGGGAAGCGGGGCATGACCGCCGGGGAATTCCTTCGTGGCAACCTCGTCCGCGCTGGCGATCGTTTCACATCATCCCCTTCCTGAAGCCTCTCCCCTCTGCAATCGAGGCCGATCGGGCGGCAGCGCGGGCGATTCCCCGTTGACCCGCGGCGGGCGGAACCCCTCTTGCCGAAAATGGCCTGTTCTGGGACCATTCCGCCGCTTTTTTCGGTCGATCCACCTCGGCATCACAAGGATGTGGCGATGCGCCGGTTCATGGGTTTCTTCCTTGGCTTGATTCTCGGAGCCGGGCTGACGTTCTTCCTCTACAACTACCATGTTGTCCGCCACAAGGAGGGCTTCCTCGTCGTCTCCAAGCCGGTCAACTCACTGGCCGATCCGTACTGTGACATCCGCGAGTGGAAGGTCACGCAGTGGGAGGAACATGCCCCCCTGGCCGGCGCGCTCATCGCCTATGGCCGAAGTGACCTCGTTCTCGCGCCGGCTTCAGGCGACTTTCTGCGCGACTTGATGAAGAAGTTCGGGACGGCGGAGAAGTCGACGTTCGGAAGCGCTGAAAACGAGCCGTTCGATTCGCGCGTCGAATGAATTGAGTTCGCCGCGCTTGCGGACCGAAGAGCGTTTGCAGCCGAAGGATAGTGTTCCTGTCGAAAAGATTGAGTTCGAAATTCGATCAACGGCATTCGCCTCACATTTCTGATCACGAACGACGCCGCTCAGTCGCGATCACCAGGCCGACGCGGCCTCTGTCGAAGACCCATGGACGCAGTGCCCGCTCATCCGCTGTGCGATGAAATGCCGACCGGGCATTGGCCGGCCGACGCAGCGACCACCGATGCAAGCCGTGGCGACGTCCGCTGGGCCGGTTCCCAGAAAATGCTCGAGCTGTTCCTCGACGATCGTGGCCTCAAGCTCGACGAGTGGGAGCAGGCGGGCCAGCTCGAGGTTGTGAAGTCCGGACCGCATCGCAGCGTGTATCGACTGAACCTGAGCGGCGGGCAATTCTATCTCAAGCATTACAAGATCAATGACTGGCGGGCGCTCGCACGGAATCTGCTTCGCCCCTGCAAGGCGGTCCTCGAAGCGCGCGCAGCTCGGCGCGTTGCGGACGCGGGAATCGAAACGTTTTGCACTGTTGCCGTCGGCTGCCGCCGCATGCGTGGAATCTCGCTCGACAGTTACCTCATCACGCGTTCCGTTGAAAACGTCCAGACGCTCCACGAGTTCGTGCTGAGTCCCTCGGGGAAGGACAAACTCGGGACGTCGCCGCGCTTGCGAACCAATCTGGCCCGTCGGCTGGGCGAACTCACCGCCAAACTGCATGCCGCGAAGCTAGTTCATCACGATTTCCACCCCGGCAACATCCTGATCCGCTTCGACGAACCGTGCGAACCAAGGCTCTGGCTCGTCGATCTCCATGCCGTCGTCCGCCGCCGCAAGGTCGGGCCGCGAGCGATTGAAAATAACCTGTCGTTACTCAACAACTTCTTCGCCAGGTTTGCGACGTCGGCCGATCGACTCCGATTCTTCCGAACCTATTGGGAGCATTCGGGAAGGAACGCCGGAAGTGCGGAGTTCGCCGGGATGGTTCGGCGCGTCGATGCGCATTGCCGAGACGTCGTCGAGCGAGCCCACCGCAAGAGCGATCGGAAGTGGCTGCGCACGAACCGCCGCATCGTTCTGGAAGAGCGTGGCGATCGGCGCTCAAGAGGCGTCGTCGAATTCGGACGGGGATCGATCGCGGAATTCTGTGATGATGCTGAGAGACTTTTCGAGCGCGGACACGTACGCTTCTGGCGACGACGCACGCCGAGGGCGCGCCTCGCGGCGGTCGATATCGCGACGGAAACGGGCCTCTGGGAGTGTTATGTCCGGTCGCAGACATCGACCCGGTCGTCGGGAAGACTGTCGCTTCCGGGCCGCTGGTCTCCGTTAAGGCGCGGATGGGAAATTGGACACGCGCTCCGGCGGCGCGGCATCAACGTCCCCCTCCCGCTCTTCTACGGCGAATCGAAATCGGTCGCGGCAACGCGCGAATACCTGGTCAGCGAGCGAATTGCGAACGTCCTTCCCCTGTCGACGTTTCTCGAGCACACGCTCGCCGGCGCCAATTGTGCAGCCCGTGAGAACTGGCTTCGAAAATCGGCCGAACGGATTGCATGCCAGGTGCGCCAGCTTCACGACTTCCGGTATGAACATACGGAGCTTACCGCCGAGAATCTGCTCGTTCTGTCGAACATGGCTGTGCAGGATGCGTGGTTGATCGGTCTCGACCAGGTACATGCACGGTCGCGGCTCGGGCCGGCCCGAATCGTTTCCGGGCTCGCAGAACTCAACAACAGCCTGCTCGACGCAAGATTCGTCCGCCTCACACATCGACTCCGGTTTCTCAGGGCTTACCTGCGAAGGCAATACGCTCAGAACTGGAAGACGACGTGGCGCGCCGTTTCCTTGCTCGCCCGAAAGGCGACGATTGTTGAAGCCGAAGCAACGGCGTCGCGTCGGGCGTTTCTCGCGGCATCGATCGCGATGACCTGTTCGCTGGGTACAGGCTGTCAGATGCTGGGGCGGACGCAGAAGACCGTCGCACTCCCCGCGAGCCACTGCATTCGCGCGGAGCAGCTGCTCGTCCTCAGCGACATGAAGCTGCCGAAGGATCATCCGCTGATCGTCGACCTGTCGAACCTCAGGCTCGACGTTGCAAAGGTACTTCAGCTTCCCCTCGAGAAGAATCCGGTCATTGTCTATCTGTTCTCGAACGAGCAGGAGTATCGCCAGTACCTCAATGTGACGTACCCCAAGCTGCCGCCGAGGCGCGCGTACTTTGTCGGCACGTCGACCGAACTTGCCGTTTACACCTACTGGGGCGATAACATTCAGGAAGATCTCCGGCACGAATACACGCACGGGCTGCTTCATTCCTGCATGAAGCATGTCCCGCTCTGGATCGACGAAGGGCTCGCCGAGTACTTTGAAGTCGTCACGCAGGACCCCTCACGCGTGAATACCGATTACGCACAGAAGCTCGGCACGTCGCTCGTCAACGGATGGCGACCCGACATCCGCCGGCTCGAGAAGATTGACGAGTTCTCAAAGATGCAGCAGCTCGATTACCAGGAGTCCTGGGCCTGGGTCCACTTCCTGCTGCACAGCACCCCCGACGCACGCCAGACGCTCGTCGAGTACATCAACGATCTCCGCACGAATCCGAACACCGCTCCTCTCAGCGAGCGGATGCCCCGCAACATCCCGGATGCGGATGCCCGCTTCCTCAGCTACCTCGGCTCGTTGCCGCAGACACGGCACGTTGCGGGAGTGCTGTGAGAGGGTTTAGGAATTGGGAGGTAGGGTTCAGGGGAGTTCGATTCGCGTTGAAGGTCGCAGGACGGGCCATGACGCTCAACAGACTCTCGCATTCCAACCTTCGACACGCAACAAAACAAACCGGCCGAGCGGGCTTGCAGACTTGTCTGCGAAGCGACTCGGCCGGTTTTGCGTCAGCCCGACTTTGAATTCGAAGCCGGTTAATTCTGCTGAATAACGATGAAGCGGGTTCCTCCGCCGCCGTTGACGAGGAGTGACACCCCCTCCTTCAACGACTGCTCCTTGAGAGCGGTTCGGTATTCTCCGACCGAGGTGACCGGCGTCTTGCCGACGCGCTCGATCACGTATCCGGGACGAAGCCCGGCCCGCTCCGCTGCGCTATCTTCCTTCACTCCCGCGATGACGATTCCCCTGGAAGAGCTGGGAATGTCGAGCCGCTTGGCCATCTCGGGTGTGAGCAGCTTGACGTCGAGTCCAAGTTCATCGTACGCGGACTCCTCGTTCGTCGCTCCCTCTTCCTGCTCCTGTTGTTCCTCGCGCATCGATTCACGCGAGTAATTCTGGGGCATCGCTTCCGCCTTCACGGTCAGCGTGATCTTCTCGCCGTTCCGCAGCACGACGACCGGATATTCCTTTCCAAGTACGAGCTGCTCGACGATCCCTTGCAGTTCGCGGGCACCCTTCACAACCTGACCATTGAGTTCCAGAATCAGGTCTTCGATCTCGATCTTCGCGTTCGCAGCCGGCGACTTCGGCATCACGTGATTGACGAGAGCACCCTGGCCGACTTCGACTTTCAGCTTCTTCGCGAGACTGCTGTCGACCGGTTGAATACCGACACCGAGGTAGGCCCGGCTGACTTCACCCTTCTCGACGAGCTGGTTGGCGACCCACTTCGCCATGTTGATCGGAATCGCAAAACCGATCCCGTCGTATCCGCCGCTGCGGGTCGAGATGGCGGTGTTGATGCCGATGACCTCGCCGGAAAGGTTGAACAGCGGTCCGCCGCTGTTACCCGGATTGATCGCCGCATCGGTCTGCAGAAAATCTTCTCGCTCGGTGATGCCCGGACCTCGGCCTTTCGCACTGATGATGCCGGACGTCACCGACATATCGAGACCGAACGGGCTGCCGATGGCGAGCACCCAGTCGCCGATCTGCATCGCTTCGCTGTCACCCATCGGCACGGCTTGCAGGCCGGTTGCGTCGATCCGAATGACGGCGACGTCGGTACGCGGGTCGGTTTTGATGTCGGTGCCGATGAACTCGCGTCCGTCGTACAGCTTCACGCGGACTTCTTCCGCGTCGCGAACGACATGGCTGTTCGTGAGGATGATCCCCTTCGAGTCGATGATGAATCCCGATCCCATTCCGCGCGGAGCGGGCATCCGCTGGTTGCCGCGATTACGGAAGAACTCGCGAAACTGCGGATTGTTGCGGAACATTTCCCCGAGCGGGCTGTCCTCGTCGTCGAACGGAAGGTTATCCATGTTTCCATTCGTCATGCGCATCGCTTTGCCTCGGGTTTGAATCGAAACGATGCTGGGGAGGGAATTCTTCGCCACCGTGCGGAATGACGTTGAGAGTTCCGTCGCCGCATTCGGTTCCGGAAGTGTCGGAGTCGTTTCCTTTTGCGCCATGACGGCCGCTGCTCCGGCGAGCACCACCGCAAAGGCGATCGCTGTCAGCGAAGTCGAATTTTTTCGAACAAATCTCATCTGCGTACCTCCTGCCCTGGTCGAAACTGAGCTCTTTTGAATCAAACTGCCCCGAAGGCGAGTAACACCTGCGTGGCAACATTTGGTCTTGTTTCCCCAATACTTGAATTCTTACGCTTCGGGACAAGTGACCGTTGGCCGCGGGGATGATTTTTCAGCCGCCGCCCCCCGTCGTCGCACGTTGACAAGAATTCGGATGTCTCATAGTCTGAAGCAGTTACGACACGAACCGGCAGGGGTCGGGTGCTCTGATGGCTGAATATAATGAGTTCGCCTCCCTGACCGACCGGCTCGCCGCCTGCGAAGCCGAGGTGCTTCAGTACCAGTTTCAGGACCGGAGCCAACTGGAGAAAGCACTCACTCACGCCTCCGTCGCGAAGACCCGACTGGAATCAAACGAGCGGCTCGAGTTTCTGGGGGACGCCATTCTCGGGGCCCTCATCTGCGAAATGCTCTACCACCGGTTTCCGGAATACCCTGAAGGAGAGCTGACTCGCGTCAAATCGAATCTCGTCAGTCGCAATACCTGTGCCGCACTGACTGAAGAACTGGGGCTCACGCGATTCCTGCTGCTCGGGAAAGGGCTCGCGATGAACGAGCGCATCCCTGTATCGATTCTCGCGGGGGTGTTCGAATCGGTTGTGGCGGCAATTTACCTCGACGGTGGTCAGGAAGCGGTCCGAAGCTTCGTAGGACGAGCTTTTGCAGCGGAGCTGGAGCGGACCACCGACTTTGACCAATCCAAGAATTACAAGAGCCTCTTACAGCAGATGGCTCAGAAGACGCACGGGGAAACGCCCCTTTATCATCTGCTCGATGAAAAGGGCCCTGACCACTCGAAGTGCTTCAAGATCTCCGCCGCCATTGGACCGCAGGTCTTCTCGGCCGCCTGGGGGAATAGCAAGAAAGAAGCGGAACAGCGCGCCGCTCTGAATGCTCTGCACGAGATCGCCGGCAAGGAACTTCCCTTCGCGGCCGATTGATTCGCACCGGTGGACGCAGCACGATCGTGTCGACCAACGTCGCTGCTTCGACATCGAGGGCGCGGCGCGAGGCCGATACCCAGCGATTGCGAGGCGAAAGGAATCTTCGCGCGGCGCAGGATGCCGTCGACGAATATCTGTCGCGGGGGCACGACGAACCCGAGCTCATCGACAATGCCGAGCTCAGGCCGTTACGCAACGATCTGCGCGACGCCGCACTCATGGACGACAAACGTTTCGATTGCAAACAGGCAAAGCGACCCGTTCGCGAATGGACGAATCCAGAATCCTGCGTGCTGGTGGCGGCAGTGATGCGAGCGATTCCAGCCGGGATGGGAAGCGGTAACCTTCGGGCCGAATCCCGGGGATTACCCTGATATCGAGGTTTTTCTGCGGGGCTCAAATAGAAGAAGCGGCCGGGTTTTTCCGACCGCTTCTTACTCGTTGTTGCTTGATTGAGGTCGCCCGGGTTACGGGGTCCTCAACTGGGGTGCTTACTTCTTCTTCGCGCCCTTCTTCTTGGCGGACTTCTTAGCACCCTTCTTCTTCGTCGCTTTCTTCTTGGCCACCGTAGTATCTCCTTACAGAGCCAAAACAGTGACTACTTCGCCGCTGGCACACCGGGCTAGTATTCGGCGAGGCAGGTCACACTGAATCCCTTGCCTGTCAACCATGACAGGCCAGGTGGAGGCACTCATGATTCGCAGCTCTCTTTCGTCGATTGCTTTCAACTTTCGTCGTCATCACTCGAGGAAAGAAAACATGCTCGACACCAGTGCCCCCATCTAATGCGAGTCATACTACGAATTTCGGAAAATTCTGCAACCCAGATCTTCGCGTTTCAGCGTGCGCACGACCTCGCGCGAGTCACGCAGAGTGTCGAGAAATATAGGGCGAGATCTGCGTGTTGCGCTCGCGTGCGCGTGATGAGCGTCACACGCGAAAAAACGCCGCATGCATTTGAGACTGGAAAACAAGGCGTTTTTTGCGATTTGCGAATGGACTTGCAATCGCGTGCAAGTTTTGAATGACGCATTGCGCGCGATGCGATGCCGCTCGCATCGGCGTCGCACTCGCCCGAAAAAAATTTTTGCGAATTTGGAATTTTTTTGCCATTTGACGCGCGATGACGCTTCAAATTCGCGCGAGAACGCGCTGCATGTAGTCGTAGCTCACGCGCGCGATGTGCTCACATCCGGGCGCGTAATCGAACACTTCGACGGAGATCCATCCCTCGTATTTGACGCGCGCCAGCGCGCGAAAAATCGGCGCGAAGTCTGTCTCGCCCATTCCCGGCCCAAGAAGATTGGAATCATTCACGTGAAAATGGCCGACGATCGGAGCGAACTCCTCGATCAACTCAGGAATCGATTTCGTCTCCCCCCCGAGCATCGCCTTCACGTCCTGATGGAGGACGAAATTCGGGTGGTCCACCATTCTGATGAGTCGCAAGCCCTCGGCGCAGGTGTTGATGAAGTCGGTCTCCTTGGGAGTCAGGGGTTCCATGCAGATCCGCACCCCCCGTTCGGCGAGCTGCGGCATCGCCCCCCGGAAGACCTCGGCCGCATTCTCGTAAGCCTGGTCCTGGCTCATTCCCGGCTCAACATTCCGCTGAAACGGCGAGCCGAAGACCATCAGGTCCCCCCCCAGGTCCGCACACGCGTTGCCCAGTTCGACAAGGTAGGCCGTCGTCGCCCGGCGGACGGCGCTCTGTGCCGTCGTCAGGTGCAGACCTTCGGTTTTCGCAAGCAGCCAGTGCAATCCAATAATCTGCAAGCCGTGATCTTGAGCGATCTTCCGCAACTCGGCCCGGCGAACCGGGGAGACTTCCTCAATGCGGGGAGCGAGCGTAAACGGAGCCAGTTCGATTCCCGTGTACCCAACCTCGGCAATGAAGCGGCATTGACGAGCCCAATCCCAGTCAACGAACAACTCCTGACAGATCGCAAATTTCATACGGTCGGCTCGCTTCAATTCGATGATAGGACAACAACTTCGGACGCAACCGGTGATTCTAAGGCGAAACGAACGGCTGATTCCATCGTCGGTCCGATTCCCCCTGTCCCTGCGAGTCCTCCGTCGTGTTACCGGTCTGAACCTGCCCGCACGGACAATACGACCGGACTAGCCGTGCGCGTCCTTCAGAAATCTCGCAAACTCCGCAAGCCGAACTGCTTGACGACGTCAACTTCGCATTTCTGCCGGAAATGCAAGCGAGATCTCTTTGCACTCCCTGCCTAAAGGTTGCTCACG
>JBFWWA010000103.1:0-10685 GCA_050246455.1 Planctomycetaceae bacterium | reverse complement strand
CGCTTCTGGAGTTCTGTGCCGTTGCGGCATAGAATGGCGGCAGAGGCTCCCATTCCCGCGACTACCGGAAACGGGTTTTTATCATGCCGGAACGGCTCAACCCGCGACACGCGGTCTACGTCGGAAGTTTCGACCCCCTCACGCTCGGCCATGTCGATATTCTTCGCCGTGCGTCGGGAATTTACGATCGGGTCACGCTCGGCATCGGTATCAATCCGGAAAAAAAACCGCTGTTTTCCCCCGACGAGCGGCTCGACATGTCGCGGAAGGTGATCGCACAGTTCCCGAACGTCGACGCGCAGTGCTTCGTCGGGCTGACGGTCAGCTTCGTCCGCCGCTGCGGCGCCGCCGTCATGCTCCGCGGCGTGCGGACCCTTTCCGACATTGAATCGGAATTCACGACGTCCCTCGCCAATCGGGCCCTCGATCCCGAAATTGAAACCGTCTTCCTGATGGCGAGCGTGAAATACACGCACATTTCCAGCACGCTCATCAAGCAGATCGCCCAGATGGGGCAGCACAACGCCGCCGAACAGCTCAAAGCCTTCGTTCCCGAAGAAGTCATTCATCCCTTGCTCGATAAATTCACAGGACCGGCGCGATAGTCGCCCTGAATCGCATCGCCCGCGCATCATTGAGGAGAAGAATCATGGTCAAGACCGCATCCACAATGCTTCCGCTCGGAACGTCCGCCCCCGATTTCTCGCTGCCGAATATCGACGGCAAGATCGTTTCGCTCGGCCAGTTCGCGGAACGGCCAGGATTGCTCGTCATCTTCATGTGCAATCATTGCCCGTTCGTGGTTCACCTTCGGAAGGACCTCGCGAAATTCGCGGACGAGTACCGTGAGAAAGGGCTCGCCATCGTCGGCATCTCCGCCAACGACGTCGGCTCTCATCCGCAGGACGGCCCCTCCGAGATGGCGGCCGAAGCGAAGTCGGCAGGCTACAACTTCCCGTACCTGTACGATGAATCGCAGGATGTCGCGAAAGCCTACAGCGCCGCCTGCACCCCCGACTTCTTCCTCTTCGACCGCGAACGGAAGCTCGTCTACCGCGGCCAGTTCGACGACAGCCGCCCCGGCAACGACAAGCCGATCACCGGCGCCGACCTCCGTGCCGCCTGCGACGCCGTCCTCGCGGGCAAACCGGTAACTGCCAACCAGAAGCCGAGCATTGGCTGCAACATCAAATGGAAGAAGGGGCACGAGCCGAAGTACTTCACCGGCCTGCCGACCGCGTGACGGCGATAGCTGTCAGCGATCAGCCGTCGGTGATTAAAAAAGTAAACCCCAGGCTGACACCCAGGGCTCGCCGCGATCGGTGGCTCATCGACCAACCCGTCAGTTATTCCGCGCCGCGTCGTTGCCGCCGAGTCGGAGGCGGAGGTACGACGCGCGGGCGACGTTTCGCTCGGCCGACGGCAATGCTTCCTTGCGGATCTTCTGCAGGTGCGCCGGCTGAGTGTGGATGAACAGCTCGTTGAGCGTCGGAATCTGCAGGTCGTCGATCAGGCCGAGATTCACACCCATCCGCACGCTCGAAAGGAGATGCATCGTCTCTTCCGAGCTGATCGTCTGCGCATTCTTGAGAATGCCGTATGCCCGCGAAATCTGATCGTGCAGGCTTTGGCGGTTCTCTTTGATGAGCGCGGTCCGGACGCGCCGCTCGTACGAGATGATGTTCGGCACCACATCCCGCAGGTCGTTGATCAGCTTTTCTTCGCTCTTGCCGAGCGTGACCTGATTGGAGATCTGATAGAAGTCGCCCATCGCCTGGCTTCCTTCGCCGTACAAACCGCGCACGGCGAGCTGAATTTTCTGCAGCGCCTGGAAAACTTTCTGAATCTCTTTGGTGAGGACCAGAGCCGGCAGGTGCATCATCACGCTCACGCGGATGCCGGTGCCGACATTCGTGGGGCAGGCGGTGAGGTAGCCGAGCTGCGGACTGAAGGCATAGATCACCTGCTCTTCAATCCGGTCGTCGAGGTAATTGATTTCCTGCCAGCAGTCGTCGAGGGCGAAACCGCTCCGGAGCACCTGGATGCGCAGATGATCTTCCTCGTTGATCATCAGGCTCGCATTTTCCGCATCGCCGATTCCGACGCCGCGCGAACCCTGGCTCTCTGCATGTTCGCGGCTGATCAGTTGCCGCTCGACGAGAAACTGACGATCGAGGTTCTCGAGCAGATTGACGTCGACGTACGAGAACTTCGCGTCGGTCCGGAGGTTGCTGATCTTTTCACGAAGCAGATGCTCGATCTCACTCCGCGTTGCGTCATCCGCCCGGTTTGGAAACGGGTACCGCGCCAGATTCCGCGCGAGCCGGATGCGGCTGGAGATCACGATATCGGATTCGGGACCGCTCCCGCGCAGCCATTCGCCACTCGTGTGTGTGAGGCTGTTCAGGTCCAACGTGTTACTCCCTTGAACTTCGGCGCGAATTGTCGCGCTGAAGAATGGCCGCGACTTCAAAACTCGACTCTCAACCGCCCAACCGCCGTTTCCATGATTCGATGACTGCAACGCACTTTCGAGGGGCCAATCGACTCAAATCATTCCGACTCGTTGGATTCCCGCGTTTCCAGCTCCGCCTCCATTGTGCGGATATCGTCCCGAAGCTTCGCGGCTCGCTCGTAATCTTCGTCTTCGACCGCGTTCCGCAGATCGTTCCTGAGCTTGATCAACTGGTATTGCCGCTGGCTTTCGTCGGGTGCCCGCTTCGGCACCTTGCCGACGTGCTGCGTCGAGCCGTGAATGTTCTCCAGGAGCGGCGTCAACTCCCGGGCGAACTCGATGTAGTCGTGCGGGCAACCGAGACGACCCTGGCTGCGGAATTCCCGGAAGGAGATGCCGCAGTTCGAGCAAACGAGGTGATCGAGCTCTTCGAGGGCTGCCGCTTCTGTCGCTTCGAGCGACTTGCCCCCGAAATTCTCGCCCGCTTCCCCGGGGTCGCTCGCCTCGGCCGGATTCTGCAGATACTGATTGGCACACCCTTCACAGAGGTGAAGCTCGTGCACCGCCCCTTCACGCAACTCCGTGATGTGGAGCGTCGCCGGCTTCGAACATCGGTGGCATTTCTTCATGGTCAAATATCGAATTCCGAACGACGGATGCAAATCCGGGGCCGGGCGCAGGTCTGCGTTCCGGGTGTGCCGAAATCGGTCGCAGACGCCGCCAATCTCGCGACCCGTTCACACCCCGCGCATTCGGCCGCCCGGGCGTGCTTTAAGGTCGCGTCAATTCTAGCTTTCGGCCAATTGCTGTCAAGCGACGCCAACGCCGGTCTATGCGACGTAACGACTGGCCGCTATTATGGATCGGGCATCGCGGAACGCTTCGCGCCGCTCGACCGCTTCGCTGCTGGACGCGTCACTTTCGGCGCTAATTGTCCGGCCCACTGCTCCGCTGAGTTCGGAGGCTTCCGTGCGCTCGTCGCCTCCGTTTCGTCGATATTGAATAATCTCGTGAACGTCGGCCGATACCCACTCCATGAAACATCGCCCCGATTTTGAAACGTTCCAGCAGCTCGCGGCCGGCGGAAAGCTCGTACCGATCTTCCGGCAGCTCGTTTCCGACACGCTGACCCCCGTCAGCGCCTACTGCAAGATTCTCAATGGAAACGCGTCGTTTCTCTTCGAGAGCGTGGTGGGGGGCGAAAAGATCGGCCGTTACAGCTTCCTCGGGTCCGACCCGTTCCTCCGCATTGAAGCGTTCGGCAACGAGGTTGTGATCACTCGCGACGGATCAGCCGAGCGGCGCACTTCGAAAGATCCGCTGACTGATCTCGAAGAACTGCTCGAAAAGTTCCCAGCGGTTCACGTTCCGGGCCTTCCCCGATTCTGCGGCGGAGCCGTCGGATACGCGGGCTATGACGTCATCCGCTACAGCGAAAACTTACCCAACGCCCCCCAGGACGACCGCAAGCTTCCTGATCTTTCGTTCTCGTTCTATGACAGAATGGTCATATTCGACCAGATCAACAAGACCGTAATCGCGGTCGCGCATGCTGACGGCCGCAAGAGCGATCTCCGCGCGGAATATGAGCGTGCCTGCGCTCGCGTTGATCAGCTCTGCCGCGAATTGCAGCAGAAGGAAAGCGATCTGCAGCTGACGGACATCACCGTCGGCGGCGAGTCGAAAGAGCCGTGGACCTCGAACTTCACACGCCGCTCGTTCGAAGCGGCGGTCGAGAAGTGCAAGGAATACATCAAAGCGGGCGACGTGTTCCAGGTCGTCATCAGCCAGCGGCTTTCGCGCGATACGACCGCCCGCCCGCTCGACATTTATCGCGCGCTGCGGGTCGTGAACCCGAGCCCGTTCATGTTTCTGCTCCGCTCTCCCGGCGTGAATCTCGTCGGCAGCTCGCCCGAAATTATGGTTCGCGCCGAAGACGGCATCGCGACGATCCGACCTTTGGCCGGCACGCGCAAGCGGGGGGAGACCGAAGAGGAGGATCGCAGGCTCGCCGAAGATCTCCTCGCCGATCCCAAAGAACGAGCCGAGCACGTGATGCTGATCGACCTTGCGCGAAACGACGTCGGTCGCGTCGCACAGTACGGATCGGTCGAACTCAGCGACGTGATGGTGGTCGAGCGCTACAGCCACGTGATGCACATCACCTCGAACGTGAAGGGACGTCTCGCTCCCGGGAAGTCCGCTCTCGACGCGCTGCGCGCAGGTCTCCCCGCCGGGACCGTCTCCGGCGCGCCGAAAGTTCGCGCGATGGAAATCATCGATGAAATCGAGCCGCATCGCCGCGGCCCGTATGCCGGAGCCGTCGGCTACATCGACTTCACCGGCAACATGGACACTTGCATCGCGCTCCGCACGCTCGTGATGCAGGGGCAGACCGCTTACGTTCAGGCCGGCGCCGGCCTCGTCGCCGACAGCGTCCCCTCCTCCGAGTATGAAGAGACGCTCAACAAGGCCAAGGGCCTGATGAAAGCGATCGAAGTCGCGGAAACACAGCTGTGAGATAGCGGTCAGGTTTCAGCGGTCAGCATTCATCCAATGCGACTCGCGCAGCATCGCTTGCTGGAGCACAGACATTCCTGTCAGTGCATCGAACGCTCGTGTGACGATGTCTTAAAACACGTCGGGTGGCCGGGGCAAAGCGAAGCGTGCCCCGGAATCGGAGTGGGACTTGGTTCGAATTCCCGGACATCCTCTGCTGTGCAACCGATGTGACGAAGTCACAAGGTGCTGCAGTTCAGCGGTCGAGCGAACCTGACCTCGTTGCGGGTTGACGCCCGCCCCGAATGGTAAGCAATCGGGGCCACCCCAGCGTTTCTGCGATATTCGACGGACTGATTCCAGGCTGTGCACTTCGGACCGTGTAGCCGCAACGGATCGAAAAGCTCCGCAACTCAAACTACAGTTCGCACGAGTGCGCTGGAGATCCGATGTTGGTCCTCCGTCCGATCGTTCCGGGAGCAATCGAAAAAAGTGACTTGCGGAGATCGAACGATCTTGTAGGATGAAATCACTAAGCCACCCCGGCTCGCAATGGCGGGAGTTCGCATCTGCGAATTCACCGTAGCGAGCCGCGGTGGCTTTTTATTTTGCCCGGACCGAATACCCCCGCCCGGGAAGTCCAGGAACGGTCGCTTGTTGCGCTGTTTCCGCTGGAGTAGTTTCGAAATGACCGCCAGCCGACACCGCCAGCTTCCCACCATGACGTTGCATCAATGAGGATTCACAGGATGTCGCAGAAACTGTCGCGTTGTTCGTTCCGCCGCCGTTTGCAGGGCTTCACCCTCATCGAACTTCTTGTCGTGATGGCGATCATCGGCGTGCTCGTCGCGCTTCTGCTCCCGGCGGTGCAATCGGCTCGGGCCGCCGCGCGCAAGACATCGTGCATGAACAACCTCAAGCAGATCGGCGCGGCGCTTCATAACTACCACGACATGCATCAGTCGTTCCCTCCCGGCTACGTTTACCGACTCGGACCAACAGGCAACGAAGCGGGCTTCGGTTGGGCGACCATGCTGCTTCCGCTCGTCGAGCAGACGAACGTCTATCATGAGTTCAACTTCAACGTCCCTCTCTGGGACAATGCGAACATCGTAGCGCGCACAACGCCAATGGCGGTCTTTCATTGCCCGGCCGACCCGGTCGACTCCAACGAGTTCATCGAAATGGGCGTTGCACCCGTCGAGCGGTATGCCATCGCCAGTTTTGTCGCCTGCTTCGGACCTCCCGATCTCGATGCGAACCAGGAACAGCGCGATGGCATGTTCAGCCGGAACAGCTCGACGCGAGTGCAGGACGTCGCGGACGGCCTCTCGCAGACTCTGGCTGCAGGCGAACGAGCGAACGGCCCATTCCGCGCGGGAATTCCGCACGGCGTCCACTTCACGTATGAAACAACCTGGTCGGGCGCTGTCCGGCAATTCGATGACCCCACCGACGACCACGGACATATGATTCTCTTTCAGACCGGCCATGCCCCGAACGCACTCGATAGCGACGATCGCGACGTCTCTGCTCCGCATGACGGCTTCGCGCAGTTCCTTCTTGCGGACGGCGGCGTCCACACCATCAGCGCCCTGATCGATTTTCCGCTCTATCAAGCGCTTGGAACGATGGACGGGAACGAAACCATCCCGGGCTTCTGATCGATCGTCAACAGAACGTTCTCGCGGGCGTCAGGCCGCTCTTGCCGTCGGCTGATACGGCTGCGCTCGCTCGGCAGCAATTCTTTTGACGCCCTCGCCATCAGTGCTCGATCCTTCGCGGTTCGTCACCAACGGATCGCCATGTCGGCTTCTTCGCGGGTGATGAATTCGAGCAGCGCCGGTCGACCTTCTTCGGTCGCGCGGATGCCGCGGTCGATGGCGGCCGCCACATCTTCCGGCTTCTCAACTCGCTCCGCATAGGCCCCGAGTCCTCTGGCAACTTCGGAATAGTTTCCGGAGAGGAACCGTGTTCCGAACTTCTCGCTCGATTGGGGAATGAAGCGGTCGTAATTCCCCATCGCCGAGTTGTTGAGGAGCATCGTGAGGATCGGAATCTGTTCGCGGACCGCCGTTTCGATATCCATTCCCACCATGCCGAACGCCGCATCACCCAGAAAATGAACGACCAGCTTCTCCGGGCAGGCCAGCTTCGCACCCATCGAGCAGCCGAGAGAGAATCCGAGTTGCGTCGAGTGCCCCCAGCCGATGTACCCGCGAGGCCTGTTCGCCTTGTACAGCGGCACGAGTTGATCGCGCGGGTTTCCGGAGTCATGGGTGACAATACAGTTCTCCAGTTTTGTCCGCTTCATGAACTCGCCGATGACCCGATACGGATTGATCGGCAGATCATCGGCGGCAAGCTTCGCCTTCCAGCGCGCGTTCCATTTCTCGCAGGCGGCCGCAAGGTCCTTTTCGACTGACGCACGCCGCGGATGCTCCTTCCCGTTGTTCAGTGAACGAAGTTCTTCAAGGAGCGCCGACAGAATGTGAGCAGCATCTCCCGCAACCGGCACCTGTGAAACATAATCCTTCTGGAGATCGCGCGGGTCGATAGTCGCGTGGATGAGCGTTTTTCCCGGAGGGATCAGCGGTGCGAACACGGTGCGGGTCAGACTCGAACCGATCGCCAGCACCACATCCGCTTTCTCCAGCCAGTCGCGGACAGTGTCCGTACAACTCAGCCCGCCGGTTCCGAGCGCGAGCGGATGCGTTTCATCGAAACCACTTTTACCGAGCAATGTCGTCATCACCGGCGCGCCGAGAAATTCCGCGACCGCTTGGAGCTCCTTCGAGGCCTCCGCCCAGAGAATCCCCTGCCCGGCCCAGATCATCGGCCGCTCCGCTTTCAGGAGCGCTTTCGCGGCGTCGCGAATCGCCTGCGGATCCGCCGCTGTCCGGAGCGGCTTTACCGGCGTGTAATCGATCTCTCCGCATTCTTCCACAGCGACGTCGACCGGCACTTCGAGCATCACCGGCCCCGGCCTGCCGGTTCGCAGCAGCGTGAATGCCCGCCGCATCCGCTGCGGAATCGAACGGGCCGAGGGAATGAGATCGCACCACTTTGTGATACCGTGATAATGAACCGACGAGTCGAAGGTCGGCGGAACGCGGACCTGCTCTCGTCCCGGATGGCCGGGGAGAAACAGAAGCGGACTCGAATCTGTGTAGGCTTGCGCAATTCCCGCGAAGGCATTCTCGGCCCCCGCCGACTGCTGCACCGTTACGACGCCGAGCTTTTTGCCGTTCGAAGCGCGCGAATAACCGTCGGCGATGTTCTCCGCGACCCGCTCCTGCCGCGCAACGATCGGTCGAATGCCGGCGACTGCGAGCGCTTCGAGTATCGGCGTGTACGGAAAGCAGAAGACTTTGTCGACTCCTTCCCGTTTGAGAATCTCCGCAATCGCCTGGCTGCCGAGCATGGGATTGTTCCGTGGAGTGATGCAATGACGAAAGTCTTGCTGCGTCAGCCATCGTACCGACCGACGCTGGGCGACTGAAGCGCGTTGTACCGCGTGCAGAAGCGGCCAATGTCGCGATGATGGCCGCTGAGGAGAAACCGGTTCTTCTGAAAAAAGAAGACCCGCGAACCGGCCCAATTCGGTTCGCGGGTCTAAACAACGTCGAAATACCCCTAGCGGGATTCGAACCCGCGTCACGGGACTGAGAACCCCGGATCCTGGGCCACTAGACGATAGGGGCGAATCAGAACCGATTTTGTCGGCGACCGGGAGAGATGTCAAGAAACGGAGACAGGTTTCAGGAGTCAGGTTTCAACCGGAAAAAAGCGGCAGCCCATTTCCGGCGGATCGCTGAAAGCGGATTGCGGAAAGCTATTTCCCATGCTCGACAATCACGTTCGTCCGGATCCCCCCGCGGGGCGTGAACGCCGCAACGATCTTCATCGAGCGGGGCTTCGTGGCGGCCACAAGGTCGTCGAGAATCTTGTTCGTGACATCCTCGTAAAACGCGCCGTGATTGCGGTACTGCTGCAGATACAACTTCAGCGACTTGAGCTCAAAGCAGAGCTTGTCGGGGACGTACGTGATCGTCAGTTCGCCGAAATCCGGCTGGCCGGTCTTCGGACAGACCGACGTGAACTCAGGACAGATCGTTTCGATCGTGTAATTCCGATGCGGATGCGGGTTCTCGAACGTCTCGAGCACCCCGCGTGAAATCTCAGACATCAACAACGCTCCAACCAATCAGAAAACCAATGATTTAATAACGAACCCAGGAACCCAGGAAAAATACAAGGTGGATGCGGAAGGCCGTCGAATGAAAGACGGTGCGTCAATCTCCTGGTTTCCTGAATTCCTTATTGGAATCTGTAGTTCGTTCAGCGAATCAGTTCCTTCATCTCCCGGACCGCTCGCTCCATGCCGACCAGAACCGCGCGCGAGATGATGCTATGTCCGATATTCAGCTCGCAGACGCCGCGAATGGCGGCGACGCGCGAGACGTTGCGATAGGTGAGACCATGGCCGAGATGCAGAATCAGCCCTTCTTTTACGGCAAACTCACCCGCCTGAACGAGCGCGGCGAACTCCCGGTCCTGATCCGCGCCGAGTGCGGCATCAGCGTAACGGCCGGTGTGCAGTTCGACCGCCGACACGCCGAGCGCGCGCGACGCTTCGATCTGCCGCGCGTCGGGGTCGATAAACAGGCTCACTTCAATGCCGGCCTCTTTGAGACGATCGACGGCCCGCCGCACGCGGTCGCGATTGCCGATGACGTCGAGCCCCCCTTCGGTCGTCACTTCCTCGCGCCGTTCCGGAACGAGCGTCGCCTGGTGCGGCTTGACCGCAATTGCGATATCGGTGATTGCGTCCTCGGCTGCCATTTCCAGATTGAGCTTCACCTGCACAGTTTCGCGCAGGACGCGCAGGTCTCGGTCCTGGATGTGCCGACGGTCTTCCCGAAGATGAAGCGTGATCCCGTCGGCTCCGCCGAGCTCCGCGAGCGCAGCGGCCCACACCGGATCGGGCTCGATCGTTCTTCGGGCCTGCCGGATCGTGGCAACGTGGTCGATGTTGACGCCGAGTGCGGGCATTCGCGGATTCGTCCTTTTATTCGCAACGACAATCGGAGGCCGCCGGGGGTTCAGGAGCAGTTCTCCGCATGCGTCAATTATATTCAGACCGGCGACCTGACGCGAATGGTCCGCCGCAACCGCTTCCCGGTCGGACGGAATGAGAATTCGCACCTGAGATGCTACAATTCCCCGTCCTGAACTCCACGCAGCAGAGATACTTTTCGACACGATGGACAAGCAGCAGCTCGCAATGGGAATCGCAATTGCCGGGGTCTCCCTGATCGGACTCTGGAAGACCCCGTGGTTTATCGAGAATACCGCCAAGGGGAGGCTGCTCGTTCACTGGTTCGGGAAGGAGCGGGCAACCCGTGTGATGCAGGCCTTCCTGCTCGGCTGTGCAACTCTCGGAGTGCTGCTTGCACTCGACATCGTGCGGCCGATGCGGTGGTGAGCGACGAACACGACGGTTGCAGGGTCAGGCGGCAAAGTCAGATACAGAAGAGCATTCCATGAAACTGGGACTGATCAATTCCGCATGGGCGCAGGCGGGACGCGACACATCGTGGGGACTGCGCAAGACGAAAGAGCTCGGGTTCGATTCGGTCGACATCTTTACCGATCCGCTCGAGATCGATGCGCGCGAGCGGAAGCTCATCCGGGATGAATGCCGACGGCTCGACCTTCCGATCGTCTC
>JBFWWA010000102.1:0-10770 GCA_050246455.1 Planctomycetaceae bacterium | reverse complement strand
ATCTCAATGAAGCGCTCCTTGACCGATTTCGAATTGCGCGCATGATGGAATCGCGGTGAGTGCGATTGCGGTTTTCAAGTCTGCAATCACACCGGCCGGCGATCTTTCACAACTCGAAATCGATTCCGCGAACACGCCCACAGCGTGCACCCGGACAAACTCACCCTCGCCCCTTGCTCCTTGCGGCCTGCGACGAGGCGGAGAGGGTCGCGACGAAGTCGCTCTGTGATCGGTCGAGTGCAACGACGCGGCCAACGTCCGAGCCGATCGCCACGCGCACTCGATCGCGAACGAATCCCACAACGAGTTGCTGTTGTCACAGCCCCCTCACCCTGACCCTCTCCCCCGACGGGGAGAGGGGAGAGAATGCAACGGTGTTGGGCAAAACTCCCGACGGGGAAAGGGGAGAGAATGACGCGACGAGGTCACTTCGAGTTTCATAGGCGTCGGGTGGCCGGGGCAAAGAGTGACCGCCCGAAGGGTGGTCGCCGTGCCCCGGAGTCGAAAGAAGGACTTCGAACTTCAAGCCAACGTCGAACGTGCCGCCCGAACGTTGTGCGTCAGGGCTTTCCCTAAAGGTTGCATGCAACCTTTGGCGCAGAACCGATTCCGTTTCCCGCAACCATTGAACGAACTCCGGCGATTCGGCAATGCCTGCGTGCAGGAGACCGAATTCACTCGTCACTGAAAACGAACACGCCCGCGACGGAAGCGCGGGCGTGGTTCGGAATGTCTTTGCGGATGGCCGCGAACGTGTCGCCGGCCCGAGGATCAGCGGCGGAAATGATACTCTTCGTTCGCCCGGTCGAAGTCGCCGGCCGTCAGTTTCTTATCGAACTGAATATCGGTGTAGGCGTAGTGTTCGGTGAGCGTCTCTTCGTCCAGCTTTTCGGCCGGGATCGGCTCTTCGCTGTCGGGCCAGGCGAAGTTCTTGACGCAGACCGGAATGGAGAGTTCCTTGTCGATGTACTGGATCGACTTCCGATACTCTTCCGATTCGTGCTGATGCACCCAGTTGAGCACGAAGCAGTAACAGGGGCGATCGTTGATCATCTGGTCTTCGATCAACTGGCAGCGGATGTCGGCGTTCGCCTTCATCTCCGCTTTGCGGCGCGTGATGATTTCGTGAGCAAGATTCAGCATGCCGACCATCGTTACCGGGTGGCGCGTCTCGCGCATCGAGAGATTGCTGTCCGGTTCCAGTTTGATCGACGGAAGGAGACGGCCGCGCAGACCGCCCGGGTGGACAATCATCTTGCCGTCGTTCTCTCCCGCAACGTACAGCAGCTCGCGACCGACTTCACCTTCATGCCACTTCATGTACACGCTGAACGGGGCGTGGCGCAGCTTGAGTTCCATCACCTGGGGATCGAGCATTTCACCGCCGATTCGCTCATGCTTGAAAAACGTGGCGGTGTAATCGGGAGCTTTTGCAAGCCGCGCGTGCCCCTGCTCGAGCAGGAAGAGATTGAAAAGGAGCGTGAGCCGATTCGCTTCGACGTTGTAATCGACGTCGCGGCGGCCGACATGCTCGCCGGAGATCGATGCGGTCTGAACCGGAGCAGGCATCGCAGGCAAAGCACCGCCGACGGAAGCGGAAAGCTTCGCGACGTTGATCTTGCCCGGCGAAGCATCAGCACCCGCTGGTGTCGGTTCGAAGTTCAGCTTGAGAACGGTCACCGTGGCGAGCGAGATCAGTATCGCAATACCGTTGCGGCGCCGTTGCAACCGCACGGCCTGGTCGGCGTGCTGCAATCGCTTCATGCGTTGTCTCTTGAAGGGAATGGACCCGCGTCGTGCCGGAAGATGGGAAGCATCGACAAAATCGACAGGAGCGGCGAACGCTTCTGAATAAAGTTCCATGCCGTTGAATAACCCTTGCAGCACCGTTAAAGGTAGAGTGCCGCGAGACGGTCGCGTCTTGACGAATTGGAAAATTTCCAGTCACCGTCAGACTCGACCTCAACCCCCCAGATGCTGGCTGAAAAGAACTTCCAGCGGCACCCTGGGGACGCATGGCAGAACGTGACGGCTTCGGCCCACTCGCAGGAACTGCAACGGACGTGCCGCACGGAGAGATAATGCTTCGACCGCTATTTTGCGGGAGACTTCGGCGGGTTTTTCCCGGCCGGTTCCTCGCCAGGTTTCCCGGCCGGCTTTTCAGCGACCGGGATGAGTTCGACCGTCACCTGGGTGCCGACCGGCGGAATTCGCTCGGTGTAGGGCTCGAACAGAATTCCTTCTTCCTGCTTGTCGCTGCTTCGAATCGAGACATCCATCATCGCAGTCGGGAAGTTGGCGACGCAGATGAGATCCCCTCCTTCCGCTTCGTAGACTTCCTCTCCTGTTTCCTCGTTCTTGAAAAAGCCGCTGCCGGCAAACAGCCAGTCGGCTTCCATTTCTCGCGGACGGGTCTGCTCAAAGAACGACTGGACGATCTTGCGGTACTCCGCGTCCTTGCTGAGGGCGAGCAGCTTATCGCGCTGGCGGACCGACATCGGGCCGTACCAGGTCAGTTCCTTGAACTTCGCCGTATAGCGGAGCGAGAGGTCGTCGTCTTCCTTCGGAATTGTCAGATCGTCGGGGAGTTTCTCCATCGTCGCCACGTAGAACCGATGCAGCGCGTGCCGCACCCACGATTGGCCGGCCACTCGCTGCGTTTGCCCCTTCGCATCTTTCCAGGTCACGAAAACATCGATCTTCTGGCCCGACGGTGGTTTATACGAGGGCATGAACGAAACCGGCGCCCCCGGCTTCGCACCAATCGCCAGAAGACCCGAGTGGACGACATACGCCTTCGCATCGACCGATACGATCGACTCGTGCTCCTTCGTCCGGTCGATGCAGCAGAACATTTCCAGCAGACCTTCGCGAAGCACGACCTTCGTCTTCAGCAACAGCCGCTTCTTCTTCGCGTCGAGCAGCACCGTCCCTTGCTTGTTGAGTGGTATCAGTCCTTCCGCGTTCGGCTTCGGCTTCTCGACATTGTCCGCCGGTTTGGCTGTCGATTCCGCCGCCGGGGCGTCCCCGACTTTCTTCGGATTGTCGTCCGCGGCCATCATTGCCGGAAGCGATCCCCAGAGAAGCGTCGCGGCGCACCAGGTCGCAATCACGGACGATTTTCCGAACATCGCTCGATCTCCTGACTCGATTGGCTCGCGGCACACAATTCGCCCACGACTCCGTCACGTTGGATTATAGGCGAACGGGCGCCGCGAAACAGAGCGGGCGCCATTCTCCTTCCGGAAAGACGTGGGCGACCGATCAATCCAACATGCAAAACTTTCACGATCGCTTGAAAAAAGGACAAGCAGGGATCGCAACGACCGCTACAAAGTCCCCAGCCACTCGAGCAGGTCGCCGATGAAGCGATCGCGGTCCGGCTCGAACTCGAGCGTGTGCGCCGCTTCGGAATACTCGAGAATCGTCTTTCGGCTCGTCGCGAATTTCGCGATATATCGCCGCGTCGCACGGTTGTCGGCGATCCGATCGCGACCGGCCAGCATCACGAGCAACGGGCAACGAATCTGCGGCGGTGCAGCGGCCGCCAGTCGATCGAGCGCGCGGCTCGTCCGCTGCATCCCCACCGTCGCCTCACGAAGCATCAGAGGATCGTTGCGAATGAATTCCTGCCAGCGCGGCTCGGCCGTGAAGAACTCCGGATCGTTCAACGGTATCGCCGTCTGCCGCCACTTGATGTCGAAAAATGCGAGGGTTCGCAGAACGAGGTCCTGATCGAACCTTGGCCGCACGCGCGAACAGATTCCCGGATAAAGCAGCGCAAGTCCGTCGATCAGATCGCCCCGCTTTGCGCAGACAGCCGTCGCAAGCCGGCCCCCCCAACTCACGGCCAGCAGCACAACGGGCGCAACAATTCCCGAGACGTCCCGTTGATATCGAAGAGCCGTCACGAACTGAGCTACGTCGTTGATCAGTCGATCGGGATGTGGCGAATGTCCGCGCAGAACTTCGTTCAATCCGGAGCCGCGCCGGTCGAGAAACGAAACGTCGTATCCATTCTCCGCAAGCTGGCCGCTCGAATATTCGTACCAGCCCGAATGACTCTGAATCCCATGTAGCGCGACGATATACGCCTTCGGCTTTGCCGTCGCGGCATCCCAGTGCCGGTAATGAAATCGATAGCCATCAGAGGCTTCGAACTGACGTATCTCAGGTGCGGTCACGATGGTGAGTCGGATTCCGGTGTCGGGACTTGGGGGACTTGGATATAGCCGAACTTCCACAACTTCAGGTCGATTTCGAAGTTACTCCGTCATTCCCTCCAGCACTCGGGCGAATGCGCCGTAGGATCCTTCGCTGAACAGAACAAATCGGATCAGGGGAGGCTTCGAATTCTCATCGACGAATTCACGAACGACGCGAAGCGCGCTGTCGGCCGCAAGGTCCATCGGATAACCGTAAATCCCGGTACTGATTGCGGGAAACGCGATCGACTGGCACTCATGTTCGACCGCCAGCAACAGGCAACGACGATAAGCCGAGGCGAGCTTTTTCGGCTCTCCCTGATGACCGCCTCGCCAGATTGGTCCCACGGCATGAAACACGAACTTGGCAGGCAGTCTCCCTGCCGATGTGGCCACCGCGTCTCCGGTATCGCAGCCGCGCGGATACTTCCGGGTCAGTTCTTCCATCAGTTCCGGCCCGGCTGCAGAGTGAATCGCTCCGTCGACTCCCCCTCCTCCGGCCAGATGCCGATTGGCAGCGTTCACAATGGCATCCACCTGTTGCCGCGTGATGTCTCCCTGAACCAGTTCCAGCCGGCACGTTGCCCATTGGACGAGCATATTTCTCTCCGTCGTTCGTCGTTGCAATGCGTTGCCACGCAACGAATAATGGAAGATACCGGAACACGGGAAACGTGAACAGCCGGTCTCCGTTCAGCCGGTTACCACTCACTTCCATCCAGGCATTGAAATTGGACTTCTCCCAGACCAGTTCCCGTCGAGCAGCATTGGTCGAGCGCGAGTGCCGACGGCCGTGACCAAGCTCCTCCTGCTCATTCCCACTCTGGACCGTTCGGGCGCGGAAAAGCAGTTCTCGCTGCTCGCTACCCGACTCCCGCGCGATGAGTTCGACGTGCAAGTCGTCGCACTGACGCGCGGCGGACCGTACGAAGAGCCAATTCGCGCTGCGGGAATCCCATGCACCATTATCGGCAAACGCTGGAAGTTCGACCCCGCGGCGCTTTTGCGACTGAAACGCGTCCTCAAAGAAAGCAGTCCGGACATCCTCCATTCGTGGCTGTTCGCCGCGAATGCCACGGCCCGAATGATTGCCGGAAAGAAACCTCGCCCGCGCGTGGTAATCTCCGAACGATGCGTCGACAGCTGGAAGTCCGGTTGGCAGCTCAGTCTTGATCGCAGGCAGATTCCGCGCACCACGAGGCTGATTGGAAACTCGCAGGCAGTCGCCGACTTCTATCGCAACCTCGGAATGCCGGACGAGAAACTCGCGGTGATTCCCAACGGCGTCGAGATCCCGGACCTGAGCAATTCGAACCGCGACCAGCGGCTCCAGGAGTTCGATATTCCGCCCGGCTCGCATGTGATCGGCTACGTCGGACGGCTTGCGCGGCAGAAACGGGTTCAGGACGTCGTGTGGGCAATGCAGCTGCTCCGCCAATGCCGGGACCGCGTCTATCTGATGATCGTTGGTGATGGACCCGAGAAAAGCGATCTGATCCATCTTGCCCAGCACTACGGCTGCGATCACCTCGTTCGGTTCGCGGGACATCGAGACGATGCCTCGAGTTTATTCTCACTGTTCACGGTCTTCTGGCTCGCGAGCGATTTTGAGGGAATGTCGAACAGCATCATGGAAGCGATGGCGGCGGGCGTTCCCGTCGTCGCAACCGACATCGCCGCCAACCGCGAGCTCGTCGTCGACGGGGAGACCGGTTACCTCGTCAAAGTCGGGGACTGCGTCGGCATCTCGCAGTTCACCGACCGGCTGCTCGCCGATCCTGCGAAGCTGCGGCAGATGGGCGACGCCGGCCGCGAACGGATGCGATCGAACTTCAGTATCGACAAAATGGTCGCCGCGCATGTCGCGCTCTACCGCGACATCATGAACAAGGATGCCTAGCGATGTGCGGTATCGCCGGTGCAGCCTGGTCTGATCGCGGAGAGCCGATTTCCGCAGCGGTCCTCGCCCGTATGACCGACGTGCTGGCGCATCGCGGACCTGACGATCGCGGGTTTTATCAATCGCATGGAGCCGACTCGACGGCAACAATCGTCCGTCCCGGTGCAGCGCTCGGCCATCGGCGTCTTTCGATCATCGATCTCGGCGGCGGCCGGCAGCCACTCTCGAACGAAGACGGCACCATCTGGATCGTCTTCAATGGAGAAATCTACAACTACAAGGAGCTCCGCGGACCGCTCGAAGCGAAAGGTCACAGGTTCCAGACGGAGTCCGATACCGAAACGATCGTCCATCTCTACGAAGAATACGGCGATGAATGCGTCGACTTTCTCCGGGGAATGTTCGCCTTCGCAATCTGGGATGAGAACAAGCAGCGGCTGTTTCTCGCGCGAGACCGGCTTGGCAAGAAGCCGCTTGTCGTTCGATTCGACGAACGCAGGCTGATTTTCGCAAGCGAGTTGAAATCCCTGCTGCAGATCCCCGATGCGCCGCGCACACTCAATCCGCGGGCGGTCGATTATTTCCTGACCTATCAGTACGTCCCGCATCCGCACAGCATTCTCGAAGGTTACCACAAGATACCCCCGGGTCACTGCGCGATTTACGAGAGGGGCGAGTTCAAGATTCGTCGGTACTGGAGTCCGCCGTATGACGAACCGAACCGCAACTCGCCACAGAGTCCGGAAGAATGGCGACGACAACTCCGCGAAACAGTGACCGACGCGGTCCGACTCCGAATGCGCAGCGACGTGCCGCTCGGTGCGTTTCTCTCCGGCGGAATCGACTCGACGATTATCTCGGGGCTGATGCAGCAGCTTTCAGAACGACCGGTGCACACGTTCTCTATCGGGTTTCCGGTCAAGCAGTTCGATGAAACGTCCTACGCGCGCGAGGCCGCGAAGCATCTGGGGACCGAGCATCACGAGATGACGGTTGAGCCCGATGCACTCTCGATTCTGCCGAAGCTGATCTGGCATTACGACGAGCCTTTTGCCGACAGTTCCGCCATTCCGATGATGTACCTAGCCGAAATGACGCGACGGGAAGTCACTGTCGCACTCTCCGGAGACGGCGGAGATGAACTCTTCGCCGGGTACGATCGGTACCGGGCCGTCCGTCTGGGAGTTGCGATTGATCAGTGGCCGCGGCCGCTCCGTGCAATTCTCACGTCGCGGATCTGGCAGATGATACCGGCGAGCGTGCAGCAGAAATCGTTCCGGCGGCGGGTGAAGCGGCTGCTGGCGGAACTCGGAAAACCGCCCGAGCGGCGCTATCTCCGCTGGATCAGTATTTTTGACGCGGAGCGAAGGCATGATCTTTATTCAAATTCATTCCGCGCGCAGCTCGGCGAGGTCGATTCCGCCGATATTCTGCTCGACGCCTACGCCTCCTGCCCGAACCGCGACTTTGTCACCCGGACGAGCTGCGCGGATGTACTGACCTATTTGCCCTGCGACATTCTCACGAAGGTCGACATTGCGACGATGGCGGCGAGCCTCGAAGCGCGCTGTCCGTTTCTTGACCACGAAGTCGCGGAACTCGCGGCGCGAATGCCGATTGAACTCAAGCAGACTCCGCAGCAGGGAAAAAAGATTCTGCTGGAAACGTTCTCCGATCTGCTTCCGGTGTCGATTCAACGGCGCGCCAAGATGGGCTTCGGCGTGCCGCTCGACCACTGGTTCCGCGGACCGCTCAAAGCATTGCTCCACGATGCGCTGTTCGATCGGAAGGCGGTCGAACGGGGCTATTTCAACCCTGCAGTCGTCCGCCGCCTTTTCGACGAGCATATCGCCGGGAAGTGGGACCACAGTTACAGACTCTGGGCGCTCCTCTGCTTCGAGATGTGGCATCGGATGTATCTCGACACTGCCCATGCGCCCGCGGCGCCGCCGACGAGTTTCTAGCCCGCCGCTTGCAAGGCTACAGCCACAATCGCTGCCGGACGAATTCGATGACGTCGCCGAAGAGGACATAGCCGAGGCTGCGCCGGCCGCAGTAGATCTTCGCGCGCACTTCCGCGCCGACGCGAACGACCGGGAGCTGCGAACGGTCGGTCGTCGCGAAGATCTCGAAGACCGCTCCGCTCTCGGCAGACGTCGCGGCGCGCGTGGCCACTTCCTGCACTTCGCCTTTGTAGGTCGACTCGCTCGATGTCGCGAGAATGAACTCGAGCGGAAGCTTGACGGTCCCCTCCGCATCCTGCGCGCGGAACACCTGACCCATGCGGTGTTCTTCGACTTCCAGCTCAAGCCGCCAGTCGCCGGTATCGTCCATCACCTCCAGGAGCAGCTCGCCCATCTGCACAGGACGATTCCGCAGCAGCTGTTCGAGCTGGAAAGTGGCCACGACCCCCGATATCGGAGCACGAATCGTCAAGGCCTCGGTCCGCTTCTCCAGCAGCTCGATCTGCTTTTCGTAACCTTCAATCTTGATGCGTGCATCTTCGATCTTGCTGCTGACGGTTGCGATATCGGCCGCCGCGTTCTCGCTTTTCGCGGCTTCGCTTCGCTGCCCCTGCAGTGCGCGCCAGATCTGCTGCTGCGACTCCCGCTCATTGCGCGCCTGCAGCAGACTCGCCTTCAACTGGTCGTTATTGATCTTGAGGAGCGGCATTCCCTTTTCGACTCGTTCCCCCCCCTGCACGAAGAGTTCCGCAACTTCTCCGGTGTCGGGCGCGAAGACCTGCCGCTGAATGACCGGCATCAGCCGACCTTCTCCTTCGACGCGATAATCCCACGGCACCAGCGCGAGCACGAGCCCCACAACAGCGATTGCTCCGCCGATCGCGGCTGTCTTTGCGAGCTTGCGGCCATGGAACCATTCGACGACGCGACCGAGTGTCTGCCAGACCGGAAGCAGAAAGACACGCTCGTGCCGGCGGGCATTGAAGAGCGCCGTGCCGGCGTGATCGGCAATGAGGCCCGCGCGCGATTCGAGTTCGGGTTGCGGCTTGCTGTCGGCAACCTGTTCGATGATGAGGCAGCCGAACGCGCGGCTTCGGTTCCGCTCCTTCTCTTTCCGATCGTTCGGATCTCCTCGATCGATGAGGGGGACCGTCTCGAACATCGGCACGAGCATCACCATGCGCGACCCGCTCTCGTGCACGAAGTCGGCCAGAGGCTTCTCGAGCTGCGGAGCGAGATTTTCAATCTTGCCGGTAAACAGCACCGGCTCGCGCATTGCGATCACTTTTTCGGCGATCGCCGCCATCGCGCGGACAACGTTCGCACGCGCATTCACGTGGTCCTGCCCGCTGATCGCCTTGATCTCCGTCTTGCGGCCGCGCAGGATGGCGACGCTCATCCGGTCGCAGCGCAGAAGTCTGCGTCCATCGTTGGCGGCGGTCGCGGCCACTTCCTTCGTGTCGAGCGAGCGCGAAAGATCAAACAGGTATTGTTCAAAGTTCTCGTGAAACTTCTCCGGGGGCTCGGCCGTCGCAGCATTCTTGCGCCGTTCGAGGTAACGCGACGCGTAGCCGGTCATCTGCTCGACGAACTGCAGATAGCCTGGCCGCGCTTCGACCGGTGCATCAGGCCGCTGGAAAATCTCGACCACGCCGACGCTGTCGTCGCCCACCTGAAGCGCTGCAAGAATGACCAGGAAGGGTATGGATTCGCTGCGCTCATCCGGTGCGTGTGCGCAGGCTTCGCCGGTGGCGATGACGTCTCCCAGCAGCCGATCGTTGGATCGGGCGACCTGAGCGTTCTCGCGGATACCCGATTCCGCAAGCCGCACGTCGCACAGAAGATTGATGCGGCCTGCCCCCTCGAGCATCCAGACGGCGCCCGCGCGGGCGCCGAGGGCGGAAACGAGCATCTGCAGGAACTGCGGGAAGAAGCTCTCGGGCGGAATATTCGACTGCGACAGCTGCTCGATCTCGCGGGCCAGTTGCAGGACCCGCTCGCGCACCTGCTGAACACTCCCCCCGGTATTCGTCATGAGAGTCGCTTACCCACTTCCGAGAGGGTCTCCGTCGATGGAACCTTCGAACCGGAGCACTGATCGTTGAGAAAGGTGGATATTCCACCGATATTTTAGGAGATCGGCCACTGGTTTGCAAAACTGAGGTCTCTGTCGGGCGGCCGCAGAAGGCTTCTTCTTGCGATGTTCCGACCGATCGCACCTACCGGCGCGCGCGACAATGCTGGTAGAATCGGGATGAGCGATACGAACGCGTGCGGGCTCGTTCGGGCGCTGCCCGATCAGAGGGGTTGCACCAATTCAGGAGTTCCTGCGATGCGTCACTTCCTGCGAACATGCGCGCTCTGCGGCATCTGTGCCACGCTCTTATGCGCGGACCGGATCATCACCCTCGGTCAGGAAGCCGGGTCAGCCAGCGGTTCGAAGGAATCGAAAATCCACGTCGAGAACTGCCGGGTCAAGCTCCCGCGCACTGCGCGGCTTGCGAGCGATCGCCCCGGCATCATCGCATTCATCGAACCTGAAGAGGGAGACAAAGTTTCCGCCGGCCAGTTCGTAGCGGGGCTGCGCGACGAAGTGGCGAAGACGATCGTCGCCATCACGAAGGCGGTCGCCGAGGTCGACATCGAAGTCCGCTACGCGCGCGCCGCTCACGACGTCGACAGCAAGGACCTCGAACGGGCC
>JBFWWA010000101.1:0-10788 GCA_050246455.1 Planctomycetaceae bacterium | reverse complement strand
CGCCATCAGCACATCGTTTCCGACTATCGCCTCGCCGTCTGGTCGACCCAGTCGGCCGCGGCCACGGCGCTGCAACGACTCGATGAAGCGGATGTCGCGGTGAATCTCGTTCGGACTGTCGCGGAGCTGCACCGAAATCTGGCGATTACCGGACTTACCGGTGATGCGCACGTCGCCGCCGCGGGCGTTCCGCTCCGTCTGAAGGTCGCCGTGAGAAACTTCGGCGAGAATGTCGCCGAGAACGTGCGAGTCGCCGTCGTGTCGGACGGTAAACAGCTTCCGCTCAGCATTGTCTTTCCGCGCATTGAGGCGAAAGAAGAGGTCTCAAGGGAGTTCGATATCAGCTTTGACACACCAAAGACGCACCGCGTGGAAGTGAGGCTCGAAGGGGATGCTGTTGCGCAGGACAATTCGCGTTTCCTCGCGTTCGATATCGCCACTCGCCACCAGATTCTGATCATCGATGGCGACCCCGCGAGCGACGAGGGGCCTTACATCAAGGACTCATTGGCTGCGGATCCCGCTCTGACGGGGTTCGATCCTTTGATCGAGTCTGTCGATTTTCTGCGCAAGCAGCCGCTCGATCGTTTCCAATGCGTCTACCTTGTGAACGTACCCGAGCTTCCTCCTGACGCGGTCGAGCCGCTCAATGAATATGTGTCCGGTGGGGGAGGGCTTGCGTGGTTCGTCGGCAACACCATCAATCCAACGTTCTACAGCGATAAGCTGTACCGGGAAGGAAAGGGGCTGTTCCCCGTTCCCCTCGGTCCTGCACGGCGCGAGATGGTACGCGACGACCCGACCAACCCGGGACCTGATCTGGCGTTCGTCGATCATCCCATGTTCCGGATTTTCCAGGGGCAGGAGAACCCGTTCGTCGAGAGTGTGCGGATCGACTCGTGGTGGCCCGCCGCCGAGAAATGGTCGCGCGACGACAACGAACGCCGAGACGGCGTGGCGACCCTGGCATCGCTCCGAAACAAGCAGCCGCTCATCCTCGAGCATCGGTTCGGCAAGGGGCGGATTGTAACAGTGCTGACATCGGCTGGACCGATGTGGAACGCGTGGGCGCGGAATCCGAGCTACGTCGTATTCCAGTTGGAGCTCCAGAAGCATATCGCGCGGAACGATCGCACGGTCGAACTGCGCGTCGTCGGCCAGCCGATCGAGCTTTCAATCGATCCGGCCGCGTACAGTGAAACTGTCGAAATTGTTTCGCCGGACTCGACAGGAGAACGTCTGACGCGACTGCAGGCGGCGCCGATCGCGACGAAGCCGGCAGCAAATCCCGCCGGGCCGGTGAGCGATGGTCAGGTCGAACAGGGGGCCAAAACGTCCCTGGAAGCCCGTTTTCCCGAGACCGATCTTCCCGGCATCTACTTGGTGCGTCTCATGGACCACAACCAGGTGCCGACGGAAACTCCCATTGCGTACAACGTGCCGGTCAACGAAGGGAATCTCGAACTCGCATCAACTGCCGACATTCTTTCGCGGCTCGGCGACGACGCACGCGTGACGATCCAGGAGCCGGGCAGCGTTCATTGGATCGAAGGACGCGACGCCGGACAGGAAATCCGCAAGCTCCTTCTTTATGCCGTTATCGGCGTGTTGCTCGTTGAACAGATGCTGGCGTACCGTTTCAGCTACCACCCGAAGCTGGAAGGAGCCGCAGCATGAGCTTCGCGTTCCTTTCATCGTGGATGCTTCCGCTGGCAGCCGCCGAGGAGGGCGTGCTCCATTCGGTGGAGTACGATCTGCCGGGCAGCGCCACCGGCTGGACGATTGTGCTAGTCGAGCTGTTCGTCGCCATCACGCTCATCGTGCTGTTCTATTTCCGCGACACGCGTTCGCTCTCACGTTTCTGGACGGTATTCCTCAGCACTCTGCGTCTCGGCGTGCTGGCGGGTTTGATCGTGATCGCCGTCAACCCGCAGGAACGAACGCAGAAGATGTCGTACCGTCCCTCGCGGGCAGTGATCCTCGTCGACACATCGCTTTCCATGCGATATCCGGAGAGCATGCCGAAGGGAATCGACTCGACGAACTCGACCGTCCAGCTTCCTTCGCGTGCCGATGCCGTGAAATCGCTGCTGGCGGACTCCACGGTCGTTCAGGAGTTGCGTAAGCAGCATGAGCTGAGCATCTACACTTTTGATTCGTCTCTCAGTGCTCCGCAGCATGTCTTTCCCTGGAAAGACCCTCGCGGAACTCCGACTCTGGCCGGCACGGAAGGCAATGCGAGCGCTCCGGGAGTCCCGAACGATTCCTCGGAGAATTCGACGGAGAAACCGGTCGACTGGAACGCCGTCGTCGAACCGCGTGGGCTTGAGACGCGACTTGGCGAATCACTTCTCGAAGCGATCCGGCAGACGAGCGGGCGGACGCTTGCGGGAATTGTCGTCGTGACGGATGGCGATTCCAACGCGGGCGTTGATCCAGCCACTGCCCATGAGATTGCACGCAGTTCAAAGACGCGGATCGTTGCCGTCGGGGTCGGGAGCACGGAGCAGCCGGTCAATCTCCAGGTTGCAACGGTGCAAGCTCCGACCGATGTGCATATCGGCGATCCGTATGAAATCTCAGCATTCGTTCAGGGGCAGGGACTGGCCGGCCAGTCGGTCGACGTCGAACTCCTCGCGCGCCCGGACGGGGAGGAATCGGCCGCTCCGACGACAATCGATAAGCGCCAGGTGACGCTACGCGAAGACGGCATTCCGGTTGAGCTCAAGTTCGAGCAGACTCCATCAGTGGCGGGCGCAGTCGAATACTTCATTCGTGCGAAGACGATCGGCGGAGTCCGCGAACTGAGTGCTGATGACAACGAGCGGCGCAAGACGATCAACATTATCGACCGGAAGATGAAAGTGCTGCTGCTTGCGGGCGGACCGATGCGCGACTACGGTTTCGTCCGCAACATGCTGCATCGCCATTCGGCCGTCGGTGTCGATGTCTGGCTGCAGACAGTCGAGCCCAAGTCCGCAGGTCAGGTCAGCCAGGACTCCGACAATCTTCTCATTGAATTTCCGAAGACGGCCGCGGACCTCTTTCAATATGATGTCATCGTCGCGTTCGATCCCGATTGGACGCGGCTGACGCCGGAAGCGAGGAAACTGCTTGTCGACTGGGTGAGCGACCATGCCGGGGGCCTGATCCTCGTTGCCGGTGACGTTTACACACCGCAGCTCGCGAGCAATACCGAAGAGTTGAGTCAGATCAAGGAACTCTACCCGGTCTTCCTGAACGCGTCATACCTCGAGCTCAGGTTCGAAACGCAATCGGACCAGGCTTGGCCCGTGGGATTCACGCGCGAAGGCAATGAAGCGGGCTTCCTGCAGCTCACCGACGACGCTGCCGTCGCCGCGCGCGAGTGGAAAGAGTTCCCCGGGGTCTATCGTTGTTATCCGACTGTTGGGCCGAAGGCGGGCGCCACGGTTTACGCGCACTTTTCCGATCCGCGTGCCGCGTCCGAGAACGGCCAGCCGATCCTCCTCGCATCCCAGTTTTACGGGTCGGGACGGACGCTGTATTTCGGCAGCGCCGAAATGTGGCGGCTCCGGGCTCTCGGCGACGAGTATTACGATCGACTCTGGACGAAAACGATTCGCGAAGTGGGGCAAGGACGGCTTCGACGGGGAGCGGCTCGGGGAACGCTCCTGATGGAACGAAATCAATACGTGCTGGGACAGACGGTCCGCGTCCGTGCGCATCTGCTCAATCCGCAGATGGAGCCGATGGCGGTGGACGGCGTTCCATTCGATGTCTTCGACCCCACTGGAAAACCGCTGACGGCGATCGGCCGGATGCAGCGCGATAAAGAACGGCCGGGTCAATACACGGGCGACTTTCGCGCCGGAATGCCGGGCACGTATCGCGTGGTTGTGCGCCCAGAACAGGATGGCAAGGAGCAGCTCACGACGAAGGTCGACGTTGTGCTGCCGAATCTCGAATCGGATGATCCCCGCCAGAACGTGCGGCTGCTGACGGACCTCGCGCGCGACACCGGCGGACAGTATCTCAAAATCGAGGAAGCAGCCGCGAAAATTCCCGCGCTACTTCCCAACAGCGGCGAAGAGTTCCTGCTGGAGGAAAGGCTGCGGACATTGTGGGACCGTCAATGGTTAATGTTCCTGCTGGTCGGTCTGCTCTCGCTGGAATGGCTGACTCGAAAGCTGCTCAAACTTGCATAACGGCGGTCACTGATGTCGATGGAATTTCATACATCCTCGTTGCATCCTGAGATTGCCGCCCTGCTGGAACGGCTGCGCGGCCGCATTCGTCGCTACGTGCTCGCGGAGGGGGCCGCGCTTGTGGTCGTGGTGATGGCGGTTCTGTTCTGGCTGAGTCTCGGCGTCGACTGGCTGTATTTTTCGGTGCGCACGTTGGAATTACCAGTCTGGTTCCGCAAAGGGTTTCTCATTGTCGCGGCGTGTGCGTTCGCCTCGTCGGTCGGTGTCTGGGTGCTCTTGAGAACTTTTCGCCGCGCCCGGGCGAAGGCTCTGGCGCTGGTGCTCGAACGACGGTTTCCCGAACTCAATGATCGGCTCATCACGGCGGTCGAGCTCGCGGAGTCGAAGACCGGGGGTGAATCGGATCTCACGCTCTCGATGCTCCATCGGACGATCGACGACGTTGTTGAGGCAACGCGGCGTATTGAGGTCGACGAAGTTTTCAACCGGGCGCCGTTGCGCCGGGCAGCGATCGCGGCAATCGTGCTGATCGTCTCGATCGGTGCGTTCGCGGCGATGAACAATGCCGCCTTTGCACGCTGGCAGCGTGCTTTCATCAATTGGGATGACGAATACTGGGAGCGGCGAACCGAACTGGTGATCAGGGTGATCGCAGAGCCAGGCGACCGCGTCTGTGATTTCCAGGATGCAGAATATCGCCATCCGCGCGGGGCGGATCTCAACCTGTTGATTGAGGTCCCCGAGGGGCGCGAAGTTCCTGACCGCGTCCAGCTCTACTACGAACTCGACAGGAATCACGGACACGCACGCGTTCCGCTCTCGCGATTCGGCGATCGGCAGTTCCGGCATACGATTACCGGCTTGCTCGACGGGCTCGTCCTTTACGTTCGTGGGGGCGATTTTACGAATCGCAGGCCGCTTCGCGTCAATGTCGTCGAACCGCCGCGTATCGACAACGTCGTGCTCAGCGCCGATTATCCCGACTACACCGGGCTCGACCCCGTGAAGGACGCTGAGGGAGTATTTCCTCGTCAGAGCGTGCTGGTGCAAGGGACGCAGGCATCGCTCCCGATGGGAACCGATTTCATTCTGCAGGCCGCTACGAACAAGCCGATGCAATCCGTCCGCATCCAGACCGATCGACTCGACATGATGATGACACCCGAGGGGGGGACGCTGACAGTTCTGGCGGCCGAGGGAGTTCCGGAGCGAAGTATTCGTCTCGAAGTTTCCGCTGAAAGTTCATTTCTTTCGACCGGGGGGGATGAGTTCCGCGTTCCGTTTGCAATGTTTCCGGATGCGGCGAAGCGATTGACCGACCCCCAGTTGAAGCCACCCTTTCCCCTGACTGCCGACGAAACGCTTCGAATCACTCTTCACGATTCGGACGACATCATCTCGGCGGAGCCGTCGCGATTGACCCTGAATGTCACAATTGACCAGCCGCCGGTCATTCAAACTGAGCTTCAAGGAGTCGGGACATCAATCACACGGAAGGCGGTCATTCCGATGAAAGGGGTTGTGACCGACGACTACGGCGTTGCGAAATCCCGATTCGATTTCCGCGTAAACGCCGAAGATCAATGGCGAGTTCGCCCGTTTCGGTCCCCGCCGGAAGGAAGCCCGAAGAGCTTCACGCTCAAACGGGGCGAGGGGAGTGAATTCGAACAGTTTGAGGTCCTTCCACTCGACCTTGCCATCGGGCACAAGTTGACATTGACCGTTGCGGCGCAGGACGGAGACAATCTGACCGGACCGCACACGAGCAGAGGGGAACAGTACACATTTCAGATCGTCAGTGATGAAGAGTTGTTGTCGCTCTTATATGCACGCGAATTGAACCTCAGGCGACGGTTCGAGCAGATCATTACCGAGATCGAGCAGACGCAAAAGGATTTGATCCTTCATCGGACGCGGGTAGAGGAAGGGCGAAAGCTGAAGGGCAGCCCGGCCGAGCCAGGGACGGAAAAGGACCGCGATATGCAGATTCGCGAGCTCGACACCGCTGTCGCCGTCTGTGCAGAACGGTCGTTACACCAGATCCGGAAAAACGCCGGCGAGAACGCGGCCATTGAGGACTCGTTCAAGGCGATCCTCGAAGAGCTCGTCAATAATTCGGTGCACACGCGGCAGATGGTCGACCGCATCGAAGGGCTGATCGTCCGGCCTCTGAATTCCATCAACCAGTCGGATTTCCCGTCCGCGGACCAGACACTCGGTTTGTTCAAGCTGGCGAACGAAAAAGGGGATAATCCGATCCCTCGGATCGATGCAAGTGCCGAGGCGCTCGGTACGATGCTCGCCCATATGCGGGCCGTTCTGGCCGAAATGGAGGATCTCGTCAAGTTTCATGAGGCCGTACAACGACTTAAGCGTATTATTGATGATGAAGAGAAGATCGAAGAAGACACCCAGGATCTCCGGAAAAAGTCCCGTCTGAAGGAACTCAAGGAATTGCAGTAATGCGGCCGCGACTCGACTGCCGCGATCGAAAGAGGAATCTCATGGGGTGGGACCGAGTGATGAAACTTCGGCTGTTTGCAGCCGTGATCGCGCTGACCGCCGTCTTCGGTACCAGCGTTCCCTTTGCGATCGCTCAAGAAGCTGCACCTGCCCCCGATCCCGCCGAAGGTGCGCCGGCACGAGAATCTTCGTCCGATGAAAAGGCAGCGAATGGGAACGGCGACACAGACGCGGGAGAGAACGCTGCGGGAGCGGCAGAAGGGAATCTTGATTCTCGGCAGGAGAACATCGCACGTCGCTTTCGCCAGTTCGAGAAGACTCTCCTGCAGATGGGAGAGTACATGCGAAAAACTGAGCCGGAACGCGCGGATCTGCTGTTCCGCGCGCGAAGTCGTGGCCAGGAAGTTCGGGTCGCACAGCAGATGGATCAGATCATCGCACTGCTCAAGAAAGAGCAGTTCGGAGACGCGATCGAACGGCAGGCCGAGCTGGTCAAACATCTCCGCGAAATGCTGGAGCTTCTCCAGAGCGAAGATCGCCGAAGCGAGCTCGACAAGGAGAAAGAGCGAATCCAGAACCTGCTCAAAGAGCTGAATAAGAATATCGCAAGCCAGAAGGACGTTCGCGCGCAGACCGAGCGAGGCGGCGAACCGGGTGAACTCTCCGAAAAACAGAAGAACGTCACGGAGAGTACACGGAAGCTCGGCCAGAAAATCGACCAGCAGGACGCAGAGCAAAGCGGAAGCCCGAAGGACGCCGGGTCGGGGGATTCCAGGAGCGGCGAGAACAAAGACGGAGAGAAGAAAGACGGGGAGAATCAGCCACAGGACGAGGACGGTTCGCAACAAGGGAAGGAAGACCCGAAGTCCGATCGCGAAAGCAAGGAATCGAAGGATCCTCAGGACGCGAAGGAGCCGCGCTCCGACGATTCGAAATCCGGGAAACCGGGCAAGAAAGAATCCCAATCCGGCAAGCAAGGGAAACCGAGCGGAGACTCGAAAGACCAGAAACCGCAGTCGGGTGAGCCACAACAGGGGGAACCTCAGGACGGGGGTGAACCGCAATCGGGGGACCAGGGCGATCAGCAGCAATCTCCAAAGCAGTCGCAGTCTTCGCCGGAGCAGAAGCAGAAGAAGACCCCCGGCCGAGAAGAAATCGAGCAGGCCAGGAAGGAGATGGAGCAGGCGATTGAAAAGCTCAAGAAGCTGAATGCCGATGCGGCCTCAGGACATCAGGACGAAGCGGTCCGCAAATTGCAGGAAGCGAAGGAGAAGCTTGAGGAAATACTCCGCCAGCTCCGCGAGGAAGAGCGCGAACTCATGCTTGCGGCGCTCGAGGCCCGCTTTCAGAAGATGCTCGCGTTGCAGATCGCAGTGCACAACGGAACGACGAGTCTCGACAAGACTCCGAAAACGGAATGGACGGCTCGCCATTTTGGAAGCGCGCGGTCGCTCGCCAATGACGAAGACGCCATCGCGCTCGAGGCGGCAAAGGCCCTGACGCTGTTGAAGGAAGAGGGGTCCTCGGTGGCCTTTCCGGAAGGGGTGGAACAGGTTCGGGACGACATGCTCTCGGTGGCAAGGTTGCTCGAAAGGACGGAAGTCGGCGAGTTCACTCAGGGAGTTCAGCGAGACATCATTGAAGCGCTTGAAGAAATGATCGAAGCACTGCAGAAGGAAATGGAAAAAAGCAAGAACAAAGACAAACAGCAGGGGAGCGGCGAAGGGCAGCAGCAAGAGCAGGACAAGGCCCTCGTTGACGAAATCGCCGAGCTCAAAATGCTTCGCTCGCTTCAGCTCCGAATCAATCGACGGACGAAGAGGCTTGGTTCGCTCGTGAAAGGTGAGCAGGCAACCGAGGCGGAAGTCGTTGAACAGCTGCAGACATTGAGCCGGCGCCAGTCGCAGGTCCAACAGGCGACGCACGACCTCGCTACGGGAAAGAACAAGTGAACGTGACACGACCGAATACGGGCGCATGCCGGAACCAAAGTTATGACGTTTAGCAGCCGAGGAACGCGGCAGATTGTTTCGGCGATTGCGAGCTGTTTCGTGTTCGCAGTCGCACTCGTTCATGCGCCGCAGCCGTCATACAGTGCCGACGAAGTCTTTGCGTCACCGTCGCGCGATGAGATCAAGGCACGCATTCTGGAGTGGTCTGCTGCGCAAAAGGTTGCGGATCCGGCGGTTCTCGAGAGGATCGGAAAACTGTGGGCTGAAATCCCCGCCGATGCCTCCGCACGCCGGCTTTTCGAGGGAGTCATCGAAACGATCCGCCTGGCGGACGTCGATGCCCGGCGATTCATCGACGCGTGCGATCTGACGCGTGCGAACTCTGCGCCACCCGACATTGCTCCTTTGCTCAAGAAACATTCGGGAGACGAGTTTTTCGTCGCGCACCTGAAGCTTTATTATGGAAGGAATCTTGCGCAGAGGAATCATTTCGATGAGGCGCTCGACGTTCTCAAGACCGTCGAGCCGTCTCAGGTCGTCGACCCTGCGACATCCCTTTTCTTCCGGGCGGTCTGCGAACATCAGTTGCTCCAGAAGAATGAAGGGCTCGTAACGATCAAGCGCCTTCTGGAGCAGACGCAGAGTGTTCCGGAAGCGTATGCGGGCGTTGCGCAGCTCATGCAGCATGACTTGAGCGCGATCGAAGAGGAGTCCCTCAGCGAGGTCGCGCACAAGATGCGAGATTCCGAACGGCGACTCGATCTTGGCCGCGGCGGTCAGAAAGTGCAGAAGGTGCAGGAGGAAATCATCACCACCCTCGACGAACTCATCAAGAAACGCGAACAGCAGCAGCAACAGGGTGGGGGTGGAGGCGAGGGATCAGGTCCAAACAATACGAATCAGTCGAACGCGCCTGCGAACGACAGCACGCTGAAAGGAGCAACGGCTCCGGGCGAGGTCGACGAAAAACAGTTCAAGAAGCAGGGGGGATGGGGCTCGCTTCCACCGAAGGAAGAAGCTCGCGCCAAGAACCTGGTCAACCAGCAGTTCCCGGCGCACTACCGACAGGCGGTCGAGCAGTACTTCAAGAAGCTTGCGAATCGCCGCGCCCCGAATGAAAGGCAGCCATGAACGCTCTCCTCGTCGGTCTCGCGCTCGCAACATTCGGCGCGCCACAAATTGAATCGTCGACACTTTCGGGCGAGGAGCACGCCGGCGAACTGGCGGGACTTACTTCATCAACGCTGAAATTGAAAAAAAGTGATGGCGACGTCGAAATCCCGCTCGCGGAAGTTCTCGAACTTCGCTTCCTCCTGCCGGCAGGAGGACCGAAGTCGATGGCTTTGACGCCGCCGATAGCGACACTTGCCGACGGATCCCGCTTTGCCTGGACGTCAGTCGCCGCGACAGCGCGTGAAATCCATTTTGAAACGTCTCGGCTCGGCAAGGTTTCGCTGCCTCTATCGTCAACGGCGAGTTTGCGCTTTGCGCCTGGAGATCCGAAGGTTGATGAAGCGTGGAATGAATTGACCGCGCGCGATATCAAGACCGATCTGCTCGTCATTCGCAAAGACGATGTCCTTGACCACCTCGACGGAACGATCGGAGTCATCGAGAAAGACAGAATCAATTTCGTTATCGACGGCGAGGAAGTTCCCGTCAAACGGGATAAGGTCTTCGGGCTGATCTTCGCGGGACGCACGCCGGGTGACGACAAACCTGTATGCGAACTGACAACGATCGGCGGCGACAAGCTCCGACTTCGTGGCGCGATCTGGAAAGACGGGAAATTCAGCGGCGAACTGCTGGCAGGCGCTGCGGTAAAAATCCCTGCCGAGTCGCTCCGCTCCGTAGACTTCAGCCTCGGCAAGGTGCAGTTTCTCTCGCAGATGGAGCCGCGGGAAGCGAAGTACACTCCTTACTTTGATCACGTCTGGAAGCATCACGTCGATAGGACGCGCGACGGGACGCCGATCCGCCTCGGTAACAGGAATTACGCGCGCGGATTGTGGATCCATTCTCGAACGCAGCTCAAGTACCGCATCGGCGGCGATTACCGCCGCTTCCAGGCGGTGATGGGTATCGATCAGGCTGTTGCACCGCGCGGCGACGTGCACGTTGTCATTTCCGGCGATGGGAAGCCGCTGCTGGAAGCCGATGTGCGTGGCGCGGATCCTCCGCAGCCG